>DQIP01000162.1 GCA_020793565.1 Candidatus Methanovorans sp. | reverse complement strand
GCGAACGATGACGTTTTCTCGTTGTATATAATCTATAGGATTATGTAGTCCGAGTTAATCCGACCGTAGGGAGGATTTTCTCGGCATTTCAACTTGTAGGGCTGTCCTATAATTACGGCATCCAATAATATCGATCCTTCTTTTTGTATTTAAATCCAGATTTAACCTTCTTTCTCCTGAAATTTTGAATTGCAGGACAGCCCCTATAAGCTAAATATAGGATAACGCAGCATAGTTTTTTAAACAACAATGTTATTGAAAATGTTCAGTTTGATTCGACCGAGGTATATTTTTCATAATGTTTGAAATGCGCCGCCTGCGGCGGTATTGCTGTGCGGGGTCTTGTAATATAGACTATGCATCTACATTTTATCGAAATCATCTAAACAAACACGAATTATGTAGTTCGGGTTAATCTGGGCGTTAGCGAAATTTTTCTCGTCTCGATCTGATATTACCTGTTTAACCGACTGCAGGGAAGAAAACTATTGTGTGGCAGGCAATCCCACATCACTCTTCAACGCCAAGAATACCAGCAAGTTCAAGCCCTTCGCTGCCGATCTCGGACAACAGGTTGAACACTTCTTCCTTTGTCACGTATTTCTCTGTCCTTGTGCCGTCAGCCTGCTCGATCTTGATCGTGATCTCGGACTTAACATAGCCTCTTTCAAGACATTCACTGATAATATCCCCGTACTGTTCAGCAATGATCTTTAAACAGTCGAATGCTTCATTGTTCCTGGTAGCATCCTTTCCATCGATCAGGATACGGGTCAGCATCTGTGATTTGATATGTTCTTGTACATACGTCTTGACCTCAGTTGCAAATTCAGAAATATCATCCATATTCATTAAATTAAAAAGCGTGTCGTCTCCTGTGATTGATTGGTCACCATCATAAACATGGCATTTATGCTCATCACAGGTGATCCTGAACTTGCGTCCGGATTTTTTATTCTCAAAATTATACCCCAATGCCAAATTCATAGAGCTGTCATAATTAATGGACGTAATAATAAAATCCGATACATCAACAAATTTGATCTTATTTTCCTTTTGTAACAAGCCGCCCTTGCCCCATTTAGGCAAAGACAATTGCCTGAATATATTCTTTACAGTCAGCGAATCATTCATAAACACAAGGTCGAACTCGTAATCCATGCCTGCTATCGATGCTGTCAAACTGCCATGAAGCACATCATTGTTCATAAGCGCAGAATACTTTTTTTCAGCACCGTATATGCCATTTTCAAAAATTGGGCTAAGCATCGATAAAATACTGGATTCCATCCTGCTTACCTCGCGTGTATACACCTTTTGGCTCCGGTCAAGTTCCGACTTCAGGGTTTCCCGATTTTTAGCCGCACTTGCGATACAGACATCTATGATCATGTTCCTGCATTCAAGGATTTCTTTTGCATCTGCATCCTTGGACGCATTCTCAATAAATATCTTTATATCGGTTTCAAACTTATTCAGGTTATTAAGCCTGTTCTCAAGCGAGACAACTTCCGACTTTTCCTCATCGCTCATCTCGATCGCAGAATTTTCAAGAGGAAGCACCTTTTTTGCAACCTTGATGAAATCCCTGAGATCCTGAACGAAATCCCTCTGGTTAGGTAATTCTGTAGAATCCTGATATGTATATTTCATAAAAATCCCCATGTGTTAAAAGGTACGTATTATCATACAATGCCCATTGGTTACAATCATTATATAAATATCGATTATATTGTTGAGCATATCGTTCTCACAACTAAAATATCTACAATACATCCCTCACAGGCCCGAGTATTAAATTCATGTACTTCGCTGCCCCGTTCTTAAGATCCATCGGATGAAGATCGCCCGATGTAAATGAGTTCTCAAGTTCCTGCTGGCTGTGGAATGTCATATTCCCTCCATATTTATCAGGTCGTTCAAAAATAACCTCATCATATCTTGGGAAAATGTGATACCTGAAAAGATCGATTACCGGATTATCCTTAACCTCACCGGCAGTGCAGAATGCCTTATTGAGTTTCTTTTTAATTGCTTTTTCCGTATCATCAACTGAAATATAATTTTCACTTGAAGATGACATCTTCGTGCCATCCAGTCCAAGCAAGATCGGTGTGTGTATGCAGATAGGCGCCTTATATCCAAGTTTTGGCAACTCTTCCCGTGCAAGCATGTGTATCTTTCTCTGGTCGATCCCGCCAACAGCCACATCCACGCCAAGCATAGCGATGTCCACAGCCTGCATAATAGGGTAGACCATCTGGGATACTTTTGGATCCTCCATCTTGCGCCCAACCTCATCCATACTTCGTTTTGCCCTGTTGAGCGATGTTGCGCGTGTAAGTTTGAGAACATTCAACATGTAATCCGACCCAAGCTGGAAATCAGAACCATAAACAAATTTGGTTTTCTCCTTGTCAAGACCAAGTGCAATAAAGCACCGCTTATTATAATCTGCAGTCTCGCGAACCTCATCCAGGGTGCCTTTTTGGTTTAAGTACGCATGCAGGTCAGCAAGCAGAACAGTGATCCCAAATCCGGCTTTTTGCAGGTCGATCAGTTTATTCACAGTCAGGACATGGCCCATGTGAATCTTACCGCTTGGTTCATATCCCACATAAGCAGTAGGATGTTCTTCAGATTCAACCAGATTGTGAAGTTCTTCTTTTTTAACGATTTCCTGCACATTTCGTTTGACAAGTTCAAGTCTTTTATTAAGTTCAAGTCTGTCCATTGGTTCACCGTTTGTATAACTGTATTGTGATTTTTAATAGTATATAATCTATAGGATTATGTAGTCCGGGTTAATCCGGGCATAGCGAGGATTTTCTCGTTGTTTTGCTGTTCTAACAAATGTGCCCTTTCAGGAATACGTTGCCTTCATCAGAATTAAAGATCGGGATATCCCAATTTTGAACCACCCTTGTACGCATGGATACTGTTTCCATATTTTCCACTGGATTGAATCCGGCAATTTCATATTTTTCCTTGTGAATCAGTATGCCTCGCCGCTGCCACGCAGGAGTTTTTGCAAGATTGATTCCACTCCCAAACAGCAGTTCATGTACACTGCTTGCTTTTTTTCCTTTCATTTGAGCCGCAGCTTCGATGTCGCTCAAACCTTCCGAGCGCAGTGTATAATACCCGTATGAACTGATGCAGTTTCTCCATGCCTCGCGCTGGCGCCATATCAGGTATTCAATGACCTGGTCGTTGTTCAGGGGTATAATTCTTGAATCGAAAGAAATCGGTTCATCCGGATCGAGTAGTATGGTAAGGGCACTGCTGATATAACTTGGAATAATAGAGTCCAGTTTCTCTACACGCTCGTTAAAAGAAGTATCAAAAAACAGGAAATTTATCTCGTCCGAAAACGTGTAAGCAAACACCGGACTCATACCGCTTTTCCTGAAAAAATGTTCGACTGCATCAGCCATTGCAGATGCAAACCGCTTATCATACGGTTTTTCAAATTTTAGTCGCGACAGTGTATTTTTAAAATTCCTGCCGTCAACACGTATGATCACAGGCGGCGCACAGCGCAAATTGGCATATATCTCTCGCCTTTTCATGACTTTTATTGATTTTCAATGTCTTTTTTAGGCGGGCTGAACGTTTTGACAACATCCCTGATAATAACAATATCACCTGTTGTCACAACCCATCTGTATGGTATGATGACACCCTTGGTGGGAACCTCGAATACCTCACGGTTAATATCAGAAACCGCAAGCCCACTAACTTTTCGACCGGTTGCATCAAGTACAAGATCGCTGACTTTTCCTATGTATGTTCCAACGTCGGTATAAACGTTCAATCCAAACAGTGATGTAATCTCTGTGCGCATGATATCCCTTGGGTCTTGATTATGAAGTATAAAATACAATTTTTCATACAAAATGTATGCTTAAACAATATGTAATAAACAATGTGTAATTAATGAAAGGTTTTGCATAATATATAACATTTTACTGTTGCAGTTTTGCAATCTCTTCCCGCACGCCAGCAGCAGAATTTGATAATGCCCGTAACTGCCCATCTGTAAGTTCAAGTTCAATGATATTTTCAATTCCGTTCTTGCCCAGTTTCACAGGCACTCCGAGATATACATCGCTCTCATTATATTCGCCCTGTAAATATGCCGCACAAGGGAGTATCCTTTTTGAATCTTTGACCACAGCTTCTACCATTTTGGCAACAGATGCGGATGGTGCATAGAACGCGCTTCCTGTTTTAAGATATTCAACGATCTCAGCCCCACCGTTGATAGTCCGCTGAACCAGTCGCTCAACAGTTTCCTTCGGCATAAGCTGAGACATTGGAATGCCGTAAATCGTTGTGTACTCTGGCACCGGAACCATTGAATCACCATGCCCTCCAAGCACCATTGCATCAACATCCCTGATGGAACATCCGAGTTCCATTGCAATGAATGTTGCAAACCGGCTAGAATCAAGTACACCGCTCATCCCGAACACACGATTGTGCTCAAATCCTGTTGTTTTGAGTGTAACGTATGTCATAATGTCAAGCGGATTTGTTACTGTGATAACTATTGCATGAGGTGCATATTCTGCGATGTTCCCGCAAACCTCTGTTGTGATCTTACTGTTTATTGACAGCAGGTCATCGCGGCTCATACCAGGCTTTCGTGCAATTCCCGCAGTTATAACGACAACATCCGAGTCTGCTATGTCTGCATAGTCTGTCGTACCAAGTATATCGATATCATATCCCATAACAGGGGCAGCTTGCATAAGATCAAGTGCCTTACCCTGTGGCAGGCCGTCAACAACATCTGTCATAACAATATCGCCAAGTTGTAATTCTGCAATACGCTGGACTGTGGTGGCACCCACATTACCTGCACCGATAACTGTGATTTTCGTCATTTTTAGAACACCTTTAAATGATGATTTGTGGATAGTAAGGGTATATGTACTTATAACTGCTGCATGATTAAATGAGGCTCTTCATTTTTGTCGGGCGCTTGGCAAAGATGGATTCGATCATCTCAAAATAATTCCTGAGAATATCCAATTTGGTCTTTGGAGGTGCGCCGTGATATGGTCTTTCCGGATGCATGAATACAATGCGGACGGTTCATCGGTAAGGACAAGGCAGATATCTTCGATCATATCGATATCCATAAACACCTGCCTGTGGCTGTTGAAAGGGTTATGGAATTTCTCAAAAAGCACGCCATGCGTGGTGCGAACTTTTCCGAACTGCGGCGCAAGGACGTCTGGAGCATCCCATTGGCTATTCTGCGTGAGGTGGTGGTGAATGCTGTTGTCCATGCGGACTATTCTCAAAGAGGTTCCCATAAGGATCGCTTTTTTTGATGACCGCATTGAGATCGAGAACCACGGTATTTTGCTTCCCGGTATGACCGTTGAGGATATGTTGCAGGGTGTTTCAAAGATACGTAATCATGTTATTGCCCGGGTGTTCAGGGAACTGAACCTGATGGAACAATGGGGCAGTGGTGTTCGTCGCATGTTCAGGGAAGCAGAAGCTCTCGGACTCTCTCAACCTGAGATAATTGAAGTGGGAATGCGGGTGAGGTTCATTGTTTATCTGGCAGAGGCCATTGCGATTGAAACCACTGACTCAGTTACAGGTGAAGCCGAGTTACGGCCTGAGTTGCCGACCCAGTTACGGCCCAAGTTACGGCCCGAGTCACATCTTGCGGACAAAGTACTTATTCATCTGATAAAAAATGATGCAGGAAAGGCCGAACTTGCATATGGATAAGGTCATAAAACCATATCAGGGGAACTTAAAAAACAAATCAAGAACCTTCTGGAACTCGATTATATTGAAATGACAATTCCCGACAAACCCCGCAGCAGCAAGCAAAAATACCGCTTGACTGCTAAAGGGAAAGCACTTTTAGTTACAGAACATCAAGAAGGTGTGGAATGAATGCAAATACAAATAACATTGGACAGGGTAAGGGGACTGGTGGCCAGCCTTAGAATGATACTACCGTGATAGCGATAGCCTACGTTCTAAAGGAACATAATGGAGCTAAAAAAGCATGCCATTGATAATGTAATTGCGGTGAATCATACGAAGTTTGAGGGAGCAATAGAATCTTTCAACTTACATCATAATTAAAAAGAGGCAACAATGATGGAAGATCACGAAGTAAATTCAACCTGGTTTAAGAAAGGTGCTACTTTTAGTGATAAATCCGCCCGAAAAGAATTTGGGCTTACACAGAAAGATATTTTTGAAGGCATTGAGGATGGCAAGCTACATTACCGCATTAACAGTGTGTTTGGGAATCTATACTATAGGTTAATTCGAAGTGAAGTGGAAACATTCATAGAAAAATACGGTAGCAATGATCTTAAGAAGAAAAAAATCAAGAACGAGTTGGCACAGGCCAACAAGGAATTGAAGAAATTGAAAAATCAGGTTGCCACTCTGGAACTGAGAAAAGCTGGACTGCTATCTAATCTTGATAACCTTGAAAATAGCGAATAGGAGTTATGTATATGGAAAAGAACTTTCATTGTAACTGTAAATCCGGATGTCAAAATAACCGGTGTGCCTGTTTCAAAAATAATGAACCATGTGATGATGAATGTGGATGCACTGACTGCCAGAATCCGTATGATGGAATCGATGTGGAAAACTATTCAACTTGTGCCCTTCAACATATCAATATTGTTAAAGCTCTGTCACAGGAAGAATTAAATGAGGAACATGAATTACCATGCGGCTGTGAGTCAGTCAAGTTAAAAGATTTATTAAATGATTATGAATGCAATGAATGCAGTACTGTATACTGGTATTCATTTTGTTGTGGGGAAGTAGTTCAAGACGATGATACATGGCATTGCAAAATATGTGGAGAATGCAGGGATTGGAGAGAATGGCATTGTGATAACTGCAATAAATGTACGTATGGAGTAACATTGCCATGTCAACACTGTGGTAAAAAAGCTCCATTTCAGGATATGGTTTAAACATGCAAAATATAGAAAAGACAATCCTGGGCATACTCAAAAAGTTCGAAGTACTGGATGACTATGAAAAAAGAAAGATCGTTTTCTGGTACGACAAGGACAAAACAGTTGATACTGAGGAAGAACTTGAGGAAATCAGGATTGCACTTGCTAAAAATGAAAAATCTATAAAGTTACATGTCCTAAATAATAACTTCTTTGAAACAAAGAAACTTCTTGAACATGATGATAAAGAATCCAATTATCTCATTTACTCACCTGAAACGGAACGAGGCAATCAATCCAACTGGCTGCTTGATATACAACTTTATTCATCCAGATTTGAGAACAGCAAGATATCAGACATTAAAAGTGAGATTGGTATCGAAGGATATGATCACGATAGATTTCTGGAAAAAAACATTAAGTTTTTTGCAAAGAACAAAAGAGTATCAGATATTAAAAAATTATACAATCACGATTGGAAGGAAGATCATTTCGTACTGGGCATTCTTGCAGTGCTATCGCGCTCTTCAACGATCGACCAAAAAGAGATCGTCAGGAACCTGCTTATTGTTTCACTCAATGAAGAAGACAACGCCATCTGGGAAAAGATTGTAAAATTTGAGTTTGTGGAAAGTTTCTGGAACATAGTGAACAGGCATTTCGGCTATTCATCCGAGTACCCGACCTTAAAGAAACTGTTCCTGAGTTTCATAATAACCCACATAGGCAGGAATACAAAAATTGCTCTCAGGTCCTATAGAAAATATATCAACAGACAAAGCAACGAATGTGAGATATTCATAAGAGGATGGCTGGACCATTCAAAAGACTCCAAACAATTTGATGATTATTGCCGCCAATTATTATTTGAAGCAGACCACAAACTCGAAAAAAGTCTCACGTCGCTGATAAGCAAATATGATGTGGAAAAGTATCTTGAACCCGAATCCATCGACATATTCGACAAGAACATCATACGCAACATCGTTCAGAAACTGACTGACGACAACGATGATTTCGATAAATATCTTGAATGGATCGACAAACGAAAAACAAAACACTGGTATCAGGAATATGAACACATCTACTGTGCTATTGAAAATGCAGTGAAACTTCACCAATTCTCAAAAGGAATTAAACATGAAGGTATTAATGAGCAGAGTTTGAACGAACTCGTTAAGGAATACACAAACCGCTACTACCTTCTTGATTATCATTATCGCAAGTTCTATTACCACTATGACAAAGACAGTGAAAAAGAGATACTCAAGAAAGATATCAAGGAAAAAGTTGAAAAACTGTACAAAAAGATGCTTGACGCCCTTCACACTCAATGGGATGAACTTATAGGCTCAGAACTTGAAAACACATGGAATATAGAACTTATAGACGGTCAGGACCGTTTCTATAAAAATTATGTGAACAAGATCATCCGAAGGAATGACAAGGATAAGGTCGCAGTCATCATCTCAGATGCATTGCGCTATGAGAACGCAGTTGAACTCAAAGACGTGCTGAACAAAAGCACAAAAGGCACTATGGAATTAAAAACCATGGCAGGTTTACTTCCATCATACACAAAACTTGGAATGGCAAGTCTCCTGCCTCATAATCATCTCGAATACAAAAACAATCATATCTTTGTAGATGGAATAAACTCAGAGGGGACTGTGAACAGGGAAAAGATTCTGATAAATGGCTATCCGGATTCGGTAGCATTCAAGTTTAATGAACTTATTGAACAAAAAATAGGCATTGCAAGAAATGTAATAAGAGGTAAACGGGTTATTTATATTTATCACAACAGAATTGACGATGCAGGGGATAAAATATCATCTGAAAAAAATGTGTTTGATGCCGTGCAATCCACCATTGAAGACATTGACAAGATGATCAACCGTCTGGGAAGGTCACTTAATGTTACAAATATTGTAGTCACATCCGATCACGGTTTTATCTATAATAGAGAATACCTCGAAAGCATTGATAAACTTGGTACAAATGATTTTGACAACACCAAAATAATCGAAGCAAACAAGCGCTTCATCCTGAGTGAACAGGATCTCTCGATAAAGAATACACACAAATTCAGTATGGATCCGATAGTAGATTCAGATAAAAAGATGTATCTTTATGTTCCTCTGGGAGACCTGCGCTTTAAGTCGCAGGGCGGTGGAATAAATTATGTCCACGGCGGCGCCTCATTGCAGGAGATTATCATTCCTGTATTGGTTTACAATCACAACCGCCAAGATTCTGATCTTGACAGGAAAGGCATAGAACACGGTAAAGTAGATATCACTGTCCTGGATTCCCATAATAAAATAACCAGCAACTCCTTTAAGGTCAAGATACTGCAAACTGCAAAAGTGACAGATAAACGTGAGCCTCTAAGATGCAAGATTGCATTGTATGACAGTAATGAACAAATGATCAGTGACGAAAAACTATTCATAGCAGACAGCATATCAGATGAACCGGAAGAACGCATACAGGAAGTCATTTTAACATTAGGCAGCAATATCAAAAATGGGATCTGCATTCTAAAAGCGATCGATGAAGACACAAGACAATTTGATAGGGGAATATTTGATATTTCTGTTAAAGTGGATATCTTGATAACAGACGACTTCTAAGAATTCGATAGAAATAACAAAACAGTTCAGAGCTGATAAAAATGACAGGCATTGATATGGACATTGAGACTGACAAAAAACTGAACACATATTTTCCGGGAAAAGTCGTAAGAAAAGACCTTACTAAACTCATGAAGGTTGGTCACAACGTCCCGGTATATGTTTTAGAGTATCTCCTGGGATCAAACTGTGCCACAGATGATGAAGATCTTATTCGGGAAGGTGTCAAGAAAGTTAAGAATATATTGTCAGATAATTATGTACGCCCGGATGAAGCTGAATTGATCAAATCAAAAATACGGGAGACCGGATACTATACCGTGATTGATAAAATTACAGTCAAACTGAATGAAAGACGTGATGTCTATGAAGCCGTGTTCTCCAATCTTGGTCTCACAAAAATTGAAGTTGAATCGGAATATGTAAAAGAATATGAAAAGCTACTTGGAGGTGGTATCTGGTGTATTGTTAAGATGTATTATACAATAGAAGCATCCCAATCTCCATTTGTGATTGAAAAATTAAAACCAATACAGATACCAAATATGGGTATAGGCGAGTTCATAGGCCAAAGAATGAATTTCACAAAGGATGAGTGGATAGACGTCCTTCTAAGAACCATTGGAATGGAACCAACGCAACTCGAATATCCCGCAAAATGGCATTTGCTGGAACGTCTGGTGCCCCTTGTTGAAAACAACTATAACCTGTGTGAACTTGGGCCGAGAAGCACCGGGAAATCTCATGTTTATAAGGAAATATCCCCAAATTCCATATTGATATCCGGTGGACAGACCACTGTGGCAAACCTGTTCTACAATATGAGTACAAGACAAGTGGGACTCGTTGGAATGTGGGACGTCGTTGCTTTTGATGAAGTTGCCGGAATAA
>DQIP01000163.1 GCA_020793565.1 Candidatus Methanovorans sp. | reverse complement strand
ATGCTGCGTTGCCAACATTTATTCCATAAGTTGAAATATCCCGAAAATGTCACCGTTTGCGCCAGTTATTTGAGAATGCGAAGCCTCCGGAAGATTATTTCGGCATCAAAAATCGCTAAATAAATCGCTAAATCAATTGCATAAGCATCTTTCGATTCACAAAATAATCTATTACCTTTAGATTTGAAATGGATACATATTTTTGAATCATGTATTTAAAAATTCAGAAAACCACAATCATTCGACATCAGTGACTGTTTAAAAAATATTTCTTTTTAAAATATACCTGTGGAGAGTGCGTAAAAAGTAGGGGCTATCAAAGTTGGACTGCCCATAAAACGGTGTTATCAGGGACAATACCAAAAATTAAGATAAAAAGGTGTTAGCGATTTGATATTTAGATATCATCACAACGTGACAAACCTAAATATCAACGACATCACGTTCTAAAAACATCCCAAAATCAACATTACTTCCTCTTCCGCATCCCTGCCCGTGCAATAAAATTTGACCCCAGCGTATACGAAAGTATAATAACTCCAAGTAAAATGATCTGCCCACCAATATCTTCATAATTGCTAAACGTAAGCAGCAGCCCGACAGCAAGAATAACAATATTCACCTTGTTTATCTGCTTATTTCTCCTGACAATCACCGTATATTTTTGCTTTGCAGCCAGATTCTCCTTTTTCTCAGGTTTCAATATTTCACATCCTTCAAACTTCAACCAATTCATCTGCAGCTTTCCTCAACCTATTAAGGACCGCAGCTCCGACACCTTCCCGCTTAACCGACCCGTCCACAATTATAACATCAACATTAATACCAGCATTCCTGCCATCCAGGTAGCGCAACCCTGCAAACAAATTACGTGCGGCATCTTCCGGCTCATTCCGCCTCCCGAGCGAGTACATCTTATCCGCATGCACATATTCGGCAGTTTCATCTGTGATGAGCAATCCCGCGCGCATGTTTTTTTTAGAATAACTTTCCACCAGTTCGGATATCTTCGCCCGGACAACAGCGCTTTCACCTTCAACAAGAATAACCCTGGTATCTGGGGAATAGTGAGTATATTTCATACCCGGCGATCGTACCACCTCGCCTTCCCCCACCTCCACGTCGGTATAACCTATCAGGACCTCACCAACATGCTTCCTTATATCTTCAACACCTACACCGCCAGGCCTGAGTATCACCGGTACGTCGGACGTAACATCAAGTACCGTAGACTCAACCCCGACCTCAACGGCCCCGCCATCGATCACAGCATCGATCCGGCCTGAAAGGTCGGACATCACATGCCCGGCTGTTGTCGGACTGGGTCTTCCGGAGGTGTTCGCACTTGGAGCTGCCAGTGGCATGCCCGCTTCCCTGATCAACGCAAGTGCGACAGGATTGTCCGGCATCCTCACCGCCACAGTATTCAGTCCGCCTGTTGTTATATCGGGCACGGTATTCTTTCGCCTTAAGACAAGCGTCAGCGGGCCAGGCCAGAATGCACCCATCAGTTCAAAAGCGACAGGCGGGATATCTTCGGCAATCGTGTCTAAGGTGTCAATTGATGCAATATGTACAATCAGGGGATTGTCAGCCGGTCGCCCCTTCGCTTCGAATATCTTGCGAACGGCAACAGGGTTAAGCGCATCCGCCCCCAGACCGTAAACGGTCTCGGTTGGAAACGCCACAGTACCGCCCTGTTTGAGAATATGGACAGCCTTACTGATGCTATCCTTATAATTACTCTCACCAATATTCAAAATCAGGGTTGTGCAATTCATTGTTCATGAACGTCCGCATCCATTATTCATTATCAATTATCCCCATTTCCCAAGTGCCGCCCTGATCTCGGCATGGGTTTTTGCATATTCCCCAATAGATACGCCTTCAATTGTAGCATCAACAGCCTGGCGGCACGCCGTTGCACCTGCAGCAGTTCCATCCGGATGGGCATGGATACCCCCACCGAACTGCATAATCACATCGTTTCCGAATATTCGCAATAATTCAGGGATCATGGTTGGTTCGAGTCCACCTGATGCAACAGGGAACATTGGTCTGATCTTACCCCAATCCTGCTCAAGAATATGCAGTTCCTCGTTTGCAGGGACCTTATCCATCACACATTCATCCCGAAGTGCCAGTACCTCATCCCGTTCGCCGTGCATTTTTCCGACAACTGTTCCGATGTGAAGCTGGTCAAGCCCGATAAGGCGTGTAAGTTTAGCGATAACAAGCATGCTGATGCCGTGTCGCGGATATCGTGTAATTGCCGAATGCATGCACCTGTGTGCATGGATAGCAAGTTCCATATCTACTGTGGCTTCCCGTAGTGATTGCAGGGCAGTCCAGCCAACAGGCATGATATCGATCATTACATACTTTCCGCCAAGGTCACTGATAACCTGTGCCCTCCTGATCATCTCCTCGCATGTCGGCGCGGTGATATTGCACATGTACATCTTCTTCTCACCCGTTTCAGACTCTGCTTTTTCTTGACCTTTGAGAGTAAGTTCAGCACGCGTGTTGAACCTGTTGAATTTCTGGTCAGTAAGGTTCTCATCATCTTTTACAAGGTCACACCCACCTGCAAACGCATTATATGCAACCTCTGCATGCATCTCGGATGATAGCCCAACCTTTGGTTTTACGATCGTTCCAACCAGCGGCCTGTCAATATTGCCAAACAGTTTTTTGATACCGGCAATCCCGTATTCAGGGCCCCTGTACTGCGCAACGACATCTTTTGGAAAGGAAATATCCTCAAACCTCAATTTATCGATCAATTTCATGCTGAATATATTACCCGCCACTGCACTCAATATCTGGGATACTGACCCCAACTCGAACAGGTTCTGGGTATATGCAACTCTTACGGTCTGCCGGTCTTCATTGGCATAGTACACATGGGGTTTAAGCTCATCTGCAAGTTGTGGACTTATTGTGGATATGTCAGCCCATGTATCGATCGAACTTTCTCCTGCCATGTGAGTGCATGCTTCCCCAAAGCTGGTTCCCTTTGCCGGTTCTATATGGTATTCACAAACAAGATCAGTGTCTTTTGGTTTGTATCCAAGGTCAATATAATCTTTTAGCATAATTTTTCCTCACTTGTTTTAGTATACGTACAATCATTCAGATAAGGGTTTTGTATTCCTTTCTTAAATAGTACATTAATTTATGAAATCGTACAACAATTTATGAAAAAAAATTGTTGACATATGTATATATTGATCGCGAACATGCCGTAACCCCACGTTAATCGAGCAGCAAAAAGAAAAATCGAGCAATGGCCCTACGTGACACTCAAAGAACGAGATGATGCGAGTATGCAAATGGTTTTCTATGATCATTCCGACTCCAATATTGAGGGGACAAAATATAAGTTTGCCAGTCCGGTTTTAACCAGATCACACGCATCCAAAAGCAAAAGGGTAGTTCTTTTACTACATGCCAGGTCAAAAGGTGAACAATTTTCGTGGAATATTCTAGAGGATTACACTGGCGATGCTAAAACGCCCATGCAATATTCCAAATTCTGGATATGACGACATTTCCATAAAAGGAACATTAAATTCGTTCCTCCCGTTTATTTCATATATTTTTGCTGATCGCATCCCGAACTTCATCAGCCGGTTTGCATTCCCAGATACGCCTTATTTTCACATTCTTAAGAGCAGGTTTCGCTTTTTCAATGCGCTCCCTAGCAGCATTTAAGAGCGATTCATCAACTTCAGGCATCTCAACCTCGACATACTCACGCGGCGGCTCTTTTTCAACTTCAAGTGCCCGGGACACATCGGGATTGTTCCGTTTTAACGTCACCATGGATCTAACTGCATCCCGCCATTGCGAAGCCCATGGTGAATCCGGAATATCCGTATGATTTACATTTTCGCGGGAAACCCGCATAACATCAACATGGCATGCATTGACACATGCACCACAATAGATGCAGTAGTCTTCCTTGATTGCAATCTTTTTGCCTGTGCCTGTCGGGACATACCACATGTGTGACGGACACACATTGAAACACCCATGACAGCCCTGTGGGTCGCATTTATCAATATTGTTCCCAACAAGTGTTATCTCACCCTTAAACGGCTTTTTAACATCAACCGCCTCATAAGGACAAACAGTTTTACACCATGTGCACCTGGTACACTTTTCATTGTCAATATTTATGTTGCCCTCGATCACCGGCGCTTCGCACGGCCTTTCACCTTTTACGCAAATCGCATCTTCAGGGCACAGGTCCTGGCACAGGACACAATAATCACATTTGTCCACATCCACAAGTATCTGCTCAAATGGTGTAAGATCGGTAGGTGTTGGCTCCCGCTCAAGCATGATGAAAGCATCACAGAACTTTGCACACACACCGCAGAAATTACATTTATCGAGGTCGATCTTAATCTCGCCCTGTGCATCCTTCCTGAAAGGAGCGATCTCCTCTTTTTTCCTGAATGTGAACTCAACCTTGATCGCATCTTCAGGACATGCTGCCTCGCACAATACACACGGCAAGCACTTTTCGTTGAACCTCACGTATGAATCATACACCGGATAATTTCCCTTATCCGGAAGTTCACCTTCAAATTCCATATTTAATGCATGAACAGGACAGAAATTCGCACACATGCCGCAAAATGTACATTTTTCAATATCCATCATGACAGGTGGGGCATCCATACCTGTTGCGATCTCATGCATGGGACCGAGTTCAAGTGCTTTTGTCGGGCACAACCCCACACAAATCCCGCATCCATTACAGCGTTTGTAATCATAATCCAGTACTTTTTTTGATTTTTCGGTGATCTGGCTGTATATGAAATTCGACCCCTGAACATCCATACCTGTTGTAATAGAAATTGTTTCCTCGCTGCCGTCAGGTGTTATGTCCCCGGTCATTCGGGATCCTCCGGTATCTCAGACCCGATCGGGCCCAGTTCTTCCAGGACATCAACAAAACTTTCTATGCTCTTTGCAAATCTCTCACCTTCTGCTGCCGAGATCCATTCAACCTTTAACCGCTCAGGACGAATCCCGATATCTTCCAGCACTCCTTCAAGAACAACCATCCTGTGCCTGGCATTGTAATTACCGTGCAGGTAGTGACATTCACCAAGCCGGCATCCTGCAACCAGCACGCCATCGGCACCGGCTTCAAGTGCTTCAAGGACAAAACTAGGATCAACACGCCCGGTACACATTGTCCTGATTATCCTGATATTTGTCGGATACTGGATACGGGATGTGCCGGCAAGATCAGCGCATGCATAACTGCACCAATTGCACAGGAAAGCGATGATAAGCGGAAACTCAGACTTGACTTCCAGAGCCGCCTGTACCTGTGCAAGTATCTGTTTATCCGTATAATTTCGCATACAGATTGCATCTGCCGGACAGGCTGCGCTGCAAACACCGCATCCCTGGCATGAAAGTTCATCCACGACAGCCTTTTTGCCAACTACCCGTATCTTACCAAACTTGCACACATCTTCGCATAGTTTGCATCCGATACATTTAGCAGGATCTACATGTGCACTTAACGGATCGGTTTCGAGTTCACCTTTGTTTAAAAGCCTGACAACCCTGGCTGCAGCCGCACCACCCTGCGCGATCGAGACCTGTATTTCTTTGGGACCGGATGCACATCCTGCAATGAAAATGCCATTGACGTGTGCATCAACAGGACGCATTTTCGGATGTGCGCTCGAAAAGAAACGGTCAGGTCGGCGGGAAAGGTTGAGCATTTTGGAAATATTGTCAGCATCCCTGTTTGATTCCATACCGGTTGACAGCACCACAAGATCATACGGCTCTTCACATATCTCGCATTCAAGCGTGTCCTCAAACCGAAGCAGGAGATTTCCACCAGTGTCTTTAGATACTTCCGCAACCTTGCCCCGAATGAAATCTATGCCCATCGACTGCGTCCGCTCATAGTATTCCTCATACATCTCACCAGATGCACGTATGTCAATGTAATGTATAACAATTTCAATATCCGGATACCGCTCTTTGAGCATCAGGGCATTTTTCATTGCAGACATACAGCACACACGCGAACAGTAGGGATTGTCTACAGTGGCATCCCGCGACCCGACGCACTGGATAAATGCAACACGTTTTGGCACTTTACTGCTGGACGGAACCACAACCTTCCCGCGCGTGGGACCTGAGGCATTCAGCATGCGTTCAAGTTCCATGTTCGTGACCACGTCAGGATATATGCCGTATCCATACTCTTCCTTGCGAGACGCATCGAATAACTGGTATCCTGTTGCCACAATGATCGCGCCGACCGGGAATGTGAACGGCTCCTCTTTCTGGTCATAATCTATTGCATCGGCAGGACATGCCTGCTTGCAAAGTCCGCATCCCACACAGTATTCGCTGTCGATGCAAACAACCTGCGGCACAGCCTGTGGGATCGGCATGTAGATTGCTTTTGCTTTCCCAAGACCGAAATCGAATGGGTTTGGTATCTCGACCGGGCAAACCCGGGAGCATTCTTCCTCGCAGCCTTTGCATTTTTCTTCGGAAACGTATCGCGGTTTTTTTATTCCATTTACCAGGAAATTGCCAACCGAGCCAGTGATCTTTGTTATTTCGGAAAAGGTAAAAAGCTTAATATCCGGATGGTTCTGCACATCTGTCATTTTGGGTGCCAGTACACAGATAGAGCAGTCGTTTGTCGGGAACACCTCGTTTAGAAGAGCCATCTTGCCGCCGATGGTGGATTCTTTTTCGACCATATAAACATGGAACCCACTGTCTGCAAGGTTTAGTGCTGCTTCGATACCTGCAACACCGCCACCGATCACGAGAACATCCTTGTTTATCTTTATCTTCTTGCTCTTTAAGGGTTCAAGCAATCTTGCCCTGGCAACACCCATTTTGACAAGGTCGAATGCTTTTTGTGTAGCCATCCGGGGATTGTCCATATGAACCCAGGAATCCTGTTCCCGAATGTTTACGATCTCAAGAAGATGTGGGTTCAGGCCTGCTTTTTCAAGCACTCTTTTAAATGTCTGCTCATGCAGGCGTGGCGAGCATGCAGCAACAACTACATGATCGATATCATGTTGTTTTATGTCTTCGACAATTGATTCCTGTCCTGAATCGGAACACATGAACTGGATATCCGTAACGATAGAAACGTCTGCAAGTTTCCCGGCTTTCTCACGCAAAGTATCGATATTTATGATGTTTGCGATGTTCAAGCCGCAGTGACAGATGTATACTCCGATTCGCATGTGTATTACTCCTTCTCGTAGTGTTTGATGCGTTTAAGTGATGATATAGTTTTGGATATTTTGGCGATGTTGCCCCCTGCTATGCAATTATGACAATAAGGCACTTAGTATGAATGGTTGTGTGCAAGTTTGACAAAAGTGTACAAACGCTTATATGCAATTAACGACTAAGATGTAGTTGGTGATAAAAATGCCTGTGACACTGGATTATAATAAATGTGATAATGCCCCGGCCTGTGTTGGTGTAAGGGTATGCCCGACGAATGCAATGACATACGACTATTCAGCAAGTAAACCTGTTATTGATGAATCATTGTGTGTAGACTGCAATGTCTGTGTGCAATATTGTCCACATGCTGCTATTGAAGTAGCACAAGCATGATCGGCTTATTAGTGTCAATTCCAATATTCCGATGCTATCTGAACACTGCGACTGCTAGAAGCCATACGCATCACGGCCTGGAAAAGAAAACAAAGGTATCCGCTTCAAATCTAAGGGTAAATGACTGTATCTTGAAATCGAAAGCCTGTTTCGGCACTTGATTTTAATAATCCGAATATGCATTTTACCCTGCTTTTTGAAATGGATACGATGTTATCCGTATTTTCGTTCAAACAGCATCACATGTACAAGATAACTATCTAACAACTTCCCCTGGTTTCGTGAAACCGCCGCTCTCTATTACAGAGCCGACATTTATACTGGTATTGATCGCAGTATGCACGCCGTCGCCCATGATAACCCCAAGTTTACGGCGCCCGGAGTCCAGGAACTTGCATCCCAACGTGACCCTTATTGTCTTCCCGTCATGCCGGAGATTCGCAACCTTGGTACCGGCACCTAAATTACAATTCTGGCCGATAATGCTGTCACCAACATAACTCAGGTGACCGATATTGGTATTATCCATAATAATACTGTTCTTAACCTCGACCGCATTTCCAATACGTACCCCGTTCCCGATCGAAGTTGCTGGACGGATGAAACAATTAGGACCTATGTCGCAATCATTTCCAATCACAACAGGACCTATGATATAAGCACCATTGCGTATAAGCGTCCCTTCTCCGACAACAACTTCTCCGATCAGTGTCGCATTCGGCTCCACTAATCCATGGCAATTTGCTTTTATGTCCTGAAGCAAGAGTTCATTCGCATACAGCATATCCCACGGCCGCCCAACATCGATCCAATTATGTTCAAGGATATTGTAGCCCACATCTGCACCGCTATCGATCATCATTTGCAGGGAATCGGTTATCTCCAGCTCTCCCCTCCCAGACAATGTTGTCTTGTCTATAAAATCAAATATCGAATCTGCGAAAAGATAGATTCCGGCATTGGCAAGATTGGTTGGCGGATCTTCCGGCTTTTCCATTATCTTTGTAACTTTACCGCCTTTAGTCTCGATTACCCCAAAATTCGATGGATCCTCAACTTCCTTCACAGTAAGTACCGCATCCCCGTCTCTTAAGATCAGGTTCTTGAGATAATCGGAACTTATCAGCACATCACCATTCAGAACAACAAACCGTCCATCCACATAATCACGCGCGCAGCCGATAGCATCTGCTGTTCCGCGCTGCTGTGCCTGGTGCACATACTTAATTTTTATATCTCTTCCCCATTTTTTCCCGTCTTTGAAGTGTTCTTTTATTGAATCCCTGAAATATCCTGTAATAAAAACAAACTCATTAATACCAGCATCCACAGAAGCGTCCACAATATGCTCAAGTATCGATTTGTTGGCAATCGGAAGCATTACCTTTGGGCGCGTGGTCGTCAAAGGACGCATTCGTGTTCCTTCGCCTGCAACAAGTATCACTGCTTTCATGCGAGAGCCTCCTTTACAATCCCTTCACCTACATCGTACAATTCATCCACGCCGGTTCTTGCCTCCGCAGTTATACGTATTCTGGGCTCAGTTCCAGATGGGCGCACAAGCAACCAACCCTCATCCATCGCAACACGCACACCATCAATATCAGTGATCGTGCCAAGCGTTTCCAGTTCTGATCTCACCATATCCATCACATACCCTTTTTTCTCATTATTACAAACAACAGTACCGCGTTTTGTTGGATATTGTGGAAGCCTTCGCCTGAGTTCACCAAGTTTTGTTTCCTGCACGATCCCAATAAGCCGCGCAGCCGCATATATTCCATCCGGGCAGTACGAAACCTGCGGGAATATCCAGCTACCCGAAGGCTCCCCTCCAAAATCAGCACCTGTTCGTTTAATCTCCTCGGCGACATACACATCACCGACTCTTGTCCTTACAACATTGGAATCCGGCAGCGCGTCATCAACTGTCATGGATGTGTCAACAGGCACAACCAGCGTCCCGCCGGCTTTGCATTCGTATCCGGCAAAGATAGCAAGCATCTCATCCCCGGTAACAAAAATGCCGTTCTCATCCACAGCCATCATCCTGTCAGCATCTCCATCCTGTGCAATTCCAAGATCAGCGTCAAATTCCTTTACAGCTCTTTTCAGCAACCCGAGGTTCGCATCATTGGGTTCAGGATTGCGTGCAGGAAAATAACCATCCGGCTGCGCATTGAGTGTTATGACATCACACCCCATCTCACGCAGGAGATATGGGGTGATAGTTCCACCGGCACCGCAGCCGCAGTCGAGAACAACACGTAGGGGCGCAGTTTTTACCATTATAGTTACATGTACCTGTTTAACATTGCACAGGATCATCTCTGAATGTTCACGCACAGCATTGCTGCCTGTGGTGATATTTCCAATGTGGTTCCATTCGACATTATTTATATTTCCTGCTGCTACCGCTTCTTCTATCTCTTCCTGCTGCGCTGAATCAAACGCCATCCCGTCAGGATTCCATAATTTGATCCCCACATACTCAGATGGATTGTGGGATGCCGTAACCATCACACCGCAATCAAAGTTTCGCGCAGCATGTGCAAGTGTGGGAGTCGTAACAAGCCCAATACGCATAACATCGCATCCGGCTGACACCATGCCAGATATTAACGCATGCTCTATCATCCCACCTGCAATGCGGGGGTCCCTGCCGATAACAGCATTTTTCTTAGTACTTCCAAGTGCAAGCCCGACCTTTAGTGCAAGGTCAACCGTCACTTCTTTGTTTGTGATTCCCCGAATCCCTGATGAACCGAATAATTTCATGAAAATCTCCAAATTTTAGAACTTTATGATCGTTGCAATATTATTCTACTGTCACACTCTTTGCAAGATTACGCGGCTTATCGATCGAACATCCGCGCTCAAGCGCCGTATAATATGCAAGCAGTTGCAGGACAACGGAAGATAGGATAGGGGAGAGCAAAACATGCGATACCGGTATTCTCAATACGACATCCACGTACTTCCCGATCTCGGTATCATCCTCATCAGCCACTGCGATCACAATAGCATCCCGTGCCTTAACTTCCTTGATATTGCTTAGTATCTTATCGTATGTATGCCCTTTCGTAGCAATCGCAACAACAGGCGTCTTGTCTATAAGCAGTGCAAGAGGTCCGTGTTTTAGTTCTCCTG
>DQIP01000164.1 GCA_020793565.1 Candidatus Methanovorans sp. | reverse complement strand
CCAGAAGAAGTGTGGGTTTTGAAAAAAGGAGAAGATGGTTTTACCACGATTAGGCGGGCTAGCGAAAATACGGTTGTGAAGAATATGGTTAAAGAAGGTATTCCTTTAGGAGGTCTGTGGTATAGTGATTATCTGGATGAGAGGTAAGTCGATGCATTTTGAGATACTTGTTGAAGATCAATCCGGGAAAAAGGCGCTGGACATTCTCATACCCAAAATCATTGGCGATGGACACACCTTTATAGTCCATGAATACAAAGGGATTGGGCGTATTCCAACAAATTTAAGGGGAATTACTGATCCAAGTAAGCGCATTCTCCTTGATCGACTCCCCAAATTGCTTCGTGGATATGGAAAAACTCATGCAAATTATCCGTCGGATTATCCTGCTGCCGTAATTTTAGTATGTGACCTCGACAATAAAAATTTAAATACATTTCTGGAAGAACTCAACAGGATTTTGGAAACATGTAGTCCTAAACCGGAAACTCGATTTTGTATTGCTATTGAAGAGGGTGAAGCATGGTTTCTTGGTGATATACCCGCAATCAAGAAAGCATATCCAGGGGCCAAGACTGCTATTCTTAGTAACTATGTTAATGACTCTATTTGTGGTACGTGGGAGCGGCTCGCTGATGCGATTTTTCCGGGTGGTTCTCAAAAACTTTCACCTCAAGGATATCCGAGGGTTGGGGCTGAAAAATCAGCATGGTCTGTAAACATCACACCTCATATGGATGTTGAAAACAATAAATCACAAAGTTTTTGCTTTTTCAGTCAAACACTTAAAGAATTGGCAGAAATGAACAGTGACAATTGAAGAAGTGGTGTGATAGTCGCGTTACATTGAATGTTCCTTCGGTTCATGAACCCTGTCCAGCAGGTCAAGTCTTCCAATCCCCTTGAGTCTCCTGTAAATAAGTTCCCATGCACAGTCCATTTCCCTGTCAACCTCGCATTTCCCATCCATTGAGCCTCCGCAGGGTCCGTTCAACAGTCCCTTCGCACACTGCGCAGTTGGACACACGCCTCCAAAATCAGCAATGGTACATTTCCCGCACATTGCGCATTGGTCGTGTAAGACGGCGCCCTGGCTTAACCCACCAAGTGAAGAAGTATCATTGGACGAATAAACTGGCACATCACCTGCAACTGATGCAACAACAGATGTGCCGCTTCCACACGCCATAACAAGGATCGCATGTGCATCTTTTATTGTCTCATTTTTCTCAACCAGTGCTTCCCATGAACGCACACTGCACGCTGCGGTTGGTAGCGTCCATCCAACAACATTCTTGCCCGCATCCCCCAGGCGCTTGCACATAATGAGCACTTCAGGCTCACCCCCTATATGCAGTTTAGCGGCGCATACATTACACCCGATTATGAATATATCATTTTCACATTCAAGCGATGCCAGTATCTCTTCAAAAGGTTTTGCAGATGAGATAATCATATTTTAATATCCTCCGAATACTGGTATTCCACATCCATCTGGAGATCAAGCGTTTTCCGTATCATTCCGGATATCAACGGCAAACTGCGCGCCTGTCCTTCAAGTTTGCTGATAAGACGCCCCATCTGGAGCAGGGTGCCTGTAACGATCACATCCGTCCTTTCGGTTTCATGGGACACTGCATCGCGCGCAAGTGCAGCATCACCGCCCCGTGAGAGCATTTCCTGCTTGATTATCAGTGCTTCCGTGGTCGTGATGTTCCTGATCCGTACAACGCGATTAACGGTCTTGTTCTTCATTACATTGCAGCCGGTTCCGGTTGCACCTACCATGCGCATTGCCATGACCGCATCCGAAGGATGCGTGATATCCAGTACTGACACCTCGAAATCCCCATCTCTTACAACAGGGCGTCGGCTGCGTGTCGCACTTGCTACTTTTATGACATCAAGTGTAGGTGCAACATCATGTGTCCTGATAATATGTGCACCCTTGCTAACTACGATCGCTGTCGCTGCCAGGGAGCCAAAAAGCCGCTCTTCGGCAGGTTTGCCAAGCACTTCTCCTAAAAACGATTTGCGTGATATCGCAGCAAGTATGGGTTTTTCAAATATATTCAACCTATCGAACTGGTTGATTGTCTCAAGATCATATATCGGCTCTTTTTCAGCGATCCATTTTCCGATTGCAGGGTCAAGTATCAACTGGTCGTTCCCGATTCCCCGGCTCCGGGCTTTCTTGATTATCGCATCCAGGGATTCCATAACAGAATTCATGCCGATCGGGTCGCCTGTAATCTTATCGGATGCCATCACCACAGCATGGCAGTCATGGTCTGCCACGATGTCGGCCATATTCTCATCTGCGGTAAATCCTGATACATCATTTATGATGTCTGCGCCCAGTTTGAGTGATTTTTCCGCAATGTCAGAGAACATCGTATCCACCGAGATCACAGCGTCCACATTGTCCTGCAATATCCCGAGCGCAGGTAGCAGCCTTTGCAGTTCTTTATTTTTGGTAATAGGTTCTGCAAGCGGCCATGTTGAACGTGCCCCAATGTCAATGATGGTTGCACCTTCATCTACCATGCGATGGGCCATATTTAGAATCGAGTCACTGTCGGCAACAGATGCCTTAAAAAAAGATTCGGGGCTGAGGTTTATAGCACCCATTAATCGCACAGGATGCTCATCACCGATCTTCAAGCCGCATATGTTAATATCAACAACCATTATTATCGATTATGATGGGTTTTTATATATTAAATATGAATCGATTAACTATTCGAAAACTTTGATCGATCCAGATTTTCACAAATGTTTTTTTTCACTCTTTGCATAGCCTATTTACGACAACAGTTCATTTTTTTTGCCAGTGTCCCTGATGCATCACAAAGGATGCATAAAGTAAGACCGACATCAAAAGTGTTCACGATGTATTGACACTTCATTTATTGAGCCTTTTCAGGTACCTTCTTTGAAAGCAGGTATCACCTGCGATGTTTGCAAGCATTTTAATAATGTCTGACAGCTCTATTTTAACTTTGTGGTTTCAATATATTTTGAAACTCCTGGTGAAAACAAGCGACACAATGTCTGATTGTTCCGTATGCAAACTTGCACATATAGCAAGATGTCTCCCGCAGGACTGGACCGGGCTTATCTAACCACTTGTCTAATTGTCCACAGGTTATCAATTTTGATTCCCTCTTTTTTCTCAACGGTCTTCTTTTTCTCAAGTAGTTTTTGAAGGTCTTTAACCGTTGCCTGTCGTCTTCGATATTTGCATTCTACAAGCCAGTTGGAAGACCCCCTTGCAAAGACATCGACTTCAGTTTCACCAAATATCCAGGGTTCAACCGAAACCACGGATGGGAGTTCTATTGCCGCATTAGAGATGACAACTTCCTGCCCATCAAATAGTCTCAACAGTTCGCGCACTCTTGCCTCAAATCCAGGACCGCTTTCAACTGCTGCACTTTCAAATTTTTCACGATACTCTCCTACAAGTTCTTCTATTATCGTGTGGTTCGGATAATTGTCAAGTACGATCCCTTCAAATGTATAAAGTATCCAGCATCTGAAAACAGAATCTTTGAAATGATATTTATGATCTTTTTTGAAAATGAGGTCAGTATGGAGCAGACGAGCTATATATACGGCGGCAACTGCGGTATCCATATATGTTTTTTTAGCAATTTCGGTTGCAGTGCCACTTCCTGTTCTGGCAAGGTGTTTAAGGATAGTTTTGTAAACAGATTACTTGCGGATATCACTGAATGATTCCTTGAACATATATGCACATATGTTGTAGATATTGCCATCCGGGTTCAGGGTTTCTGCGAAAAATGCCTGGTCAACTAACTTACGGGTCAATGGAATATTGTCTATTTTGTGGAACCGGTTCATTTTTTCGGTAATTGCTGAGATGTAAAATGGGTGCCCGAATGATAACTGGAATATCCTGTTCGAAATATTGTCAGGAACTGTGCCAAGGATTTTTGTTATTAATTGACGGCTGTCATCCCTGGTAAAGGGTTTGATCGGAATGATCGGGAAATGCAGGAAAAGCGGGATTCAGGTTCCTTGAATATCTTTTCAAGTTGTGGATAGCTAAAGCCGGCTGCTACATAATTTGTCCTGCCCTGAGTCTGTAAAACACTTCTAAACAGTGGTATGATATCTTTTGATACCTGTGTGATCTTCTGGAACTCATCGACTATTATGATCAGGTTTGTATCGGTTTTGTTTGCGAGGAGTTCAGGGAAGTTCAAAGCCGCATGGATTATTTTATCATTATCAAGAGTTGTTATTTTACTGACGTGCCCTATCAGGTCCGAATCCCCGATCTTTGCAAGTTCTTAATATATCTGGTCGCTCTCTCCAATTCCGATCGGCATATTTGCGCCACGATTGTTAAACCAGTACAGGATATATCCAACATAAGTAAAAGCAAAATTTGTAGGTTCAAATGCGGGTTCGTGATGGGAATGTTGGCAGTGGAGCGCAGCGGAGATACACCAGTGCCCTCTTCAGGGGTGCAACCCGAATGCTGGTATGAATCGTAAGACCAATCAAAATCCCAATCAAAATCACTTCCGCTTCTTATACTTCTGTCTCTCTCCCATGTAGCCGGTATAAACAACCAAAAAACCTGCGGTCACCACCGCAAACTTCATTACCCAGCCAAGCAGCGAGTACTCCCCCATACCTCCGCCGCCTCCGCTTTCTTTTCCTCCCAGCACTGTCCCCTTCATGAGATAGCCTGTGATCGCATCCAGCAGGCTGGTGCCTGACCCTTTACCGTCCCCTCCTATCCCCTCTCCTCCGGCACCCATCGGTCCGGACTCATTTCCAAAACCCGCCCCAACGATAGGAACATTTTTTTCCATAACGTTGTTGTCGAAATCCAGTTCAACCCAATTCGGTCCGGAAAGTTCATCAGCTTCGGCTTTTAATGTGTAGATCTTTCCCATGTACATTGGTTTCCAGTTGAACTGCAAAGTCATGTTTTCCCCGGAATCCAGGGATATCTTTTGCCGCCCAATTTTCATTCCATTGGAGTAAAAGGTCACATTGAAGTCAATGGCATTACTCCTACCTTCATTGCTGATGATGGTGTTTATTGCATATTTCTTGCCGACAACTGCGGATACCGGAGCGGCGATATCTGTAACTGCGAGGTCAGGGGGATAGCGGAGGACTAAGAAAGCGTTTGCAGATGTCATCGTATAATCACCCCTGTCTTGTATTCCCACTTCATTATCACGTATTAGAAGATGGTCCTCTACATCACGTTTATCGATACCGACTGAATCTAAATTGACGTTACATATCCATGCCCCGTCCTTCAGCTCTTCACCATTGAGATACAATCCGTTTCTTTTCTTGTCAGCCCATATAGTATCTCCCAATGATGTTTCATCCACCAAATCTCCACCAGAACTCCCAAATGGAACAACCGTGGTAAGTGACGCGTTACTTAGTCTATCAAAATCTATGTCGCCATTAAAAAACACCTCTGTTGTGCAATCATCTGGTTCAAGGGAACTAAAATCGCTGCCACATCCAAGCAAATCAGCACCCTCATTGATCCAGTATTTTGTCAGTACACCACTATCGCTTTCATATACGATCACGAGACTCGCGCCTGCTATGCACGTATATTCAGCTCCATGGAGGTTATGTACTGTAACAGTTGCTTCATCGATGCCAGTGAAATGATCCTTCACATCATAACAGTAGACTCCAGACGCATAATTATATTTCTCTTCAATACCCTCCTCAATCGGATAATCCGAATAATGCGGATACGCCGGATCCTGTGCCAGTGAATACTCATTGTCATTGAATTTCAATTTGAATTCGGTTGGTTGGGTGTATCCTTTTGTAAAACCCCAGTACAGGTATAACCTTGCAATTTTGATATTTGCATTCGCCGGAAGAGAAATGTTCCATTTCGCTTTGTAAGTATCGCCCTTCCTAAAGAATCCTTGATACCATTGTTCGGGATCGCCCTCGCCATCCCTGTCACCCATTTTAAAGATGAAACCACCGTTTACTTCATCCTTATCATACGTCTCCAGAGAACGACCTCCATATCCAAGATGCCTGAAAATTCGCATATCATAGAGAATAAGATCGTTATTGTCCTCATTCAGTTCAACAATCCCGTCTTCAGGATCTACTCTTATAATGAATCTATATTTTCCATCAATCGGTGGTTTCCATTTGAACTTTATATTACAGTCAGCATTAGGTTCAAGCTTCTCTATGATGTAGTTTTCCACAGGAATCATTGTGCCATTCTCAGGTTTAGCGTACATTGTTACATTAAATGGAGGAACAGACATTGTTCCTCTATTTTCTATCCTCACGATAAAATTAAGTGGTTTATTTACTTGCAGATAATCCGGGATTATATGCCTCTCCAAAGTGATGTCTGCGCCCATCCTTATCTTTTCATAGTTATTGTCCTCATTGCTCTCGATACTATCATTTCCAAAATCAGCATAAATCGTCAGATTATACGGAGCCTCATATTTAGTCCACGGAATTTCCATCTTCTTGATATTGTCCCCAGAAATGTCACCCACTGTTTCGTCCTTTGCATACTCATATCTATCGACATCCACATCCACATCCCTGTCATAATATATTTTAAAATCGTCTCCACTTATCCAGTTACTCCATATGTCATAATAATCCCCACTGCCATAACTTTGCAAAATTTCGCTCGAATATGTTTTTCTGATACGCAATGAATCAGTTCCTTCGATATGCAACTTTTTGAAATGTACCCGGATGGCATCAACATAATCTTCATCATCTTCTTCATCATTGTCAACATCTAGAGCTGATATTTTCATTCCGTATTTCTCGTCACCGGAGAACTCCACATCACGAGCGAATCGTACAATTGTATCTTCTGCTTTTCCGGTTCCAATGTTTTCGATTACGGCACTGGTTTTCCCGGAATCGAACCGAAGATAATCACACACGGTCATATCCGGACAGTTTGCCGCTAATTCCTTGCTGATTTTATTGTTGAATTCGTCAGTCTCGAACACTATATTGTCCTGATCAACTACTGCTGTGATCGTATACTCAATAGATCGGTTTCCAATGCGCACATTCGGTAAGGTGCCGGTTACACTGGCAGTTTTACCCGGTTTCAGGGTTACTGTGGTCTGGTTGAGTGTTACGATATGAGCCACCGTATCAATGTCGAAACCCCATACGCTTGTCCAGTAATTACAGAACAGTTTCGTTTTTATCTTCATAATATCACCACTTACCCATGTCCACACATCTTCAACCTCAGGTCGGCCGTAATGATTTTCCGACATTGTTCCATTTCGATCGGATACGTGCAGATATGTACGCCCCATACCATCAATCGTGGATATTTTGGTGAAATGGACGCCTGTCCAGTTTGCTTCCGGATAACTATTAATCTCTTTTTCAAAAAGCACATTATAGTAATCTGACTGTATTGGGTGCTCAGGCGGGTGTCTGGAGGCACATGGATGGTATTCGAATTTCGTAGCATACAGGTCAACTGTAAAAGTTGTGGTTATGTTGCCATTGTTTGTTACGTTTGCAGTTATATTCACCGCAGTTCCCGGATCCGGCAATTCATTGCTGAACGTTATATCAACAACAGCAGGGTCACGGCATGGCTCTACATAGATTGTTTCATTTGCCTGGTTGTTGGATTCTATAATCTCGCCAATCTCATCAGCAGGATCGGCAATCACGTGTATGGTATGGTTTCCTGCATCCGGAGTAAAACGTACAGTTATGTGTACAGTCCCGTTTGCAGCAACTGTTTTCGTGGTTCGATTTATTTTTCTATATTGATATTTGTCAATCTCATAGGTACTATATTTATAGATACAGACATTGTACACATATATTTCATTTTTATCCAGCCACGGGGAAGTCGGAGTATAACTGCTGAGCGTGCACAGTAGTGTTCCATTCCTGTCCCTGATCTCAACAATACCGCCTGGTGATACATCCAGTTCTTTGAAGTGTACTCTAATTGCATCTGCTTCTGGATAGCGAATGACCTGTGCATATCCATTAGAAGTCAGTTCTAAACGTGGTGATGCATCAATCCAGTTGTGCTCATCGATGATATCAACATCAACGATACCCATTCTGAATCCTGTGTTCTCAATGGTAGCACTGACTATTACAGGATCGCCGTCTTGAATTGTGTTATTTGAGTCAATCTCATATCCATTGGCAGACACACATATAGAAGAAATAGAAAAGTCCCTGCTTGGTTGTACATTTATCGTTCCTGTTCTTATATTATTCTCCTTATTGTTTTCGTTTAGATGGCTTTCGATATCTGCGAAAACCCTGATATCATGTTTGCCTGTGCTAACTTCCTGCTTCATATACAGAGTTACAGATTCATTGACATCAAGAGAGAGATCATTGAATCGTGTCATGTTTCCTGCATAAAATCTCATTTTTATTGAATTCCAGTTGCCTGGCTTGTCTGCATGAACACTGATATTTGCAGCGTTTCCCATTACAGCAATCCATCTTGATGTCGTAGTATTTGTCACAAGAGTGTTGTTCCCATCATAGATGCGAAGCATCGGACTTCCACGTACCTCTTCGAGATAAATATATATGCACCCGGCATCCGCTGTTTTATTTTTCCATGTCAGGTTTACCCATGAATTTACTCCGTCTACTTCATAACTTTCAAACGGCTCTAATGTACCTTCTAATTCGTTGTACTCATAGAATACATCTGCAAAGAAGTTGTTTGCACGTTGGAATCCCTGATTTGCAATGGTGGTATTTATCCATAGCTCATCCTCATCTACCGGATTAACCGGATTTAACTCAACATTTGTAACGTTTAAATCCGGGCTATTCACAAAAACGTTAATTGAATCAACATTGTTCTCTTCGCTTGTCTCAAAGATTAGCTCGTCAGGATCAGCGGCAACCTGTATGATATGGTTTCCTATCGTTGCTGTCCATGGCATGGAAATGTTCAGTGTTTCATTCCGGAGCAGAGACACATTTGCGAACTCGGTACATGTGTCATCTATATCAATCCTTACTGTGGAATCATTAGCTGGCAGAACACCGATGTTTTTAATACATCCGGTTATGTTAATAATATCCCCCTCAACCGGATTTGTGTTGTTCAGTATTAAATCAACACGAAGATCCGGTCCCTGCACCACATTAAAGCATGTCTTCTCGTTATTTGTTTCATTCAATTCAATAATAACATCATCGGGATCCACGATTATGGAAATCTCATGGGATCCCGATGGATATGCAGTCCACTTCGTCCGAATCTCTTTTGAGGTATTGGCCTCAAGTGAGAGATCAGTTATGTTGAATATTTTATGATACTCATATTTATCAATCTCAGCAAAACAAGAGGAAGAACCATTTATATCAATTATAGCACTGCTTCCTGATATCCATTCTGTCCAGACATTCGATCTGCGTACGCGCATCATATTTATGACCGGATTCTCGCTCTCGTCATAAATATGCAAACTGGTACCACTGAATATTTCCAATTTTTTAAAATGAATTCTTAGACCGGCAGCATTTGGCTGCGTTATCGTCAAAGATCCCCCTCCATTGAGTCTCCAGTCCCCGGATTGTATATGGTTTCCGCGGTCATAAAAGGCAACAGTAACGTTATTCGCATCTCTTTCCCCAATGTTTGCAATTATGGCAGTTATATTTGCAGTATCGCCTTCTATCAGGTCATCAGGATCGATTATCAGACTATTAACAGTTAAATCAGGCGCTTCTATGTATACTGGCAGCATCATATTGTTGTTCGACTCATTAATCTCCAGAACCCGGTTATCAGGATCAGCCGTAATGTTAATCATACAATTCCCAACAACACTTGCATTGCACGTTATATTCACATAAGATTCGGAACCTACCCAATGATTTGCAGAATATATCTGTAAATGTCTACAGCTATCGTTTATGCAAATTGAAATATTAGTACTGCCAGCTTTTCCAAAATTCTTGATGGTGGCATTGATTGTAATCGGTTCGGTTTTTTCATCCTGAGCAAACAACATATCCGTAACCGAGAAATCCCGTGTGGGATTGACCTTGACGACAGTGGCATCATGGTTATTGCCTTCATATGCATCGATATTTTCACAGGGATCAATCCTGGCATGAATGGTATGGTTTAAGGTTGCTACACCTTTGCTTGCATTCCATGTGTTTGCTTCCCACCACACGGAAACATTGGTGACATTACCGCCACTGACAGCAATACCCGGTATTTTAGTAACATTGAATTTATTCGAATCATTGAAAAAACTGATCTCAAAGTCAGTTACATCAGGACTTCCGTCGTTTTTCAGGGTTGCTGTGACATTCAGTAAATCTCCATCATCAACCTCATTATTCACAGAGAGAGTTACAGTGATATCCGGTGTCTGGCTATTTACGAGTTTATGATCTGATTCACTGCTCACCTGTGCCCAGAGCATGTGTCCACCGAGCGGGACATACCATGGTATCGTTAAATTTGTTGACTCTCCTGGATTCAGGTTTATGGGCGTAGTGTTAAGCAAGGCAGCTGACATGAATCTCGGACCGGGTAAACCAGCTGTACCTTTCAGATCTTTGTATTCTATCGTGATGATATCTCCTGAAACCCATGTTATCCAATCATTTTTCAGCCAAGTAGTTGTATTAAATGGCGGTGGATTGTGGATAATCTCGCCATCTTCATCGATAACTTTACAGGAACCATTATATGGTGTATCTTGTCTCAACTTTGTATCATCAAAACGGACACTCATATCGGAAGCGTCTGGATACTCGTATGTCACATCCCCTTCAGAACCACTCAAGTTATAATATGTATTATCCACATCATAGAACCACAGCGTTGTG
>DQIP01000165.1 GCA_020793565.1 Candidatus Methanovorans sp. | reverse complement strand
ACAAGGTCTTCGTCTTCGATTTGTTTCATGGCCGATCCCATTCCATAGATGGAGTTAGAGGTAATTATTGTGGTGGCCATTTGTCCTAATGGTAAAATATTTCGGGCTTGAAGGGTTTATCTCCGAACATCCTGATGTTACAGGTTACTATGAAGCTGTTTCACAGGGTGCTGATATTATATTGATGGCAGATGACCATATCTTCACTGCGCATAACCTGAGAAACGAAAAGATCGTAAGTAACCATGTTGCCACAGGTGTGATATATGCTGAGATCGCATCCCGATATAATGAAGCCGCTTCAAAGGATATACTGGTAATAGGACTCGGAGAGGTTGGTTATGCGGGTGCTTCGCATCTTGTTAAAAAGGGATTCAACGTCTTTGCCTGCGATCCTAATAAAGAGTTTCTGGAAAAGGCTGTTGATGAACTTTGTATTAATCCATATTGTAGTGATGACCGGAAAAGATTCTCAATGGTGTTTGAAGCTACACCAAATGCAGATACTATATCCGAAGGTATGATAGAAGAGAGATGCCTTGTATCGACACCCGGAATACCCTGTGGCTTGCCATCGGAAGTGGGTAAGAAATATCGCGTTGATCTTGTAATGGAACCTCTTGTGATAGGAGTTGCTTCGATGTTATATTCTATAATCTGATAAATGAAAATCCGGAGGCATAATATGTATGTAATATCCCTTGACCTTGGAACAAGTGGTTTCAGATCACAATTGATTGACCTTGAAAAGAAAGAGACCATTAAAACCGTAGTAACAATGGGACATCCACTGCCTGGTGGAAATGTGATGGACCATCTTGATTTTGCAATTGATACGGGAACTGATGTAGCGCATGGAATTATTATTGAGACTGTTAAAAAGATCCTGCAAAAATTCGATGTTGAACCTGAAAAAATAGAACGGATTGCAGTCTGCGGTAATCCGATCCAGCTTTCCCTGTTCCAGAATATTGAGATTAGGGATCTTGCATATGCCGGAAAGAGTAAGCAGGCTTCCCTGGGTGTGGAAAATGTGAATCGGGATGCAAGAATATTTCCGGCAAATGAGATATTCAAAGGGATCTTCGAAATGGGTAACTGCGTAATCATCATCCCTCCGGCGATCAAGCATGAGATCGGGGCTGATGCCCTTGCAATGATGCTGGAGACAGATTTTATGGCTCAGGAAGAACCTTGTCTTGTTACGGATTACGGTACAAACGCCTAAATGGCGCTTAAGGTCGGAGACAGGATCATTACTGCAAGTGCTGCGGCAGGTCCGGCTATTGAGGGACAGGGAATAAGCTGCGGAATGCTCGCAGGTCCGGGAGCTATTAGTGATGTGAATGTTGAAGGCGGATACTGGAGGCTTACTGTTATTGACAGCAATATGAATCCTGCAAAAGGTCCTCTTGTAGATCCTGTGATGGGGAATGAGATAGAGGGATCGGATGCGATGCCTAAGGGGATTACAGGTACGGGAGTGATATCAACGATCGCACTTGCACTTAAGGAAGGATTGATCGAAAAACTTCCGGAACTGCCCAATGGAAAACTGATCCTTGGACCAGGGATCACGATCAGCGACAAGGATGTTGAAGAAGCCGGGAAAGCAATCGGTGCTATCAGAGCTGCACATATGACACTTATTGTTGATGCTGGTATAAAATATGAGGATCTGAAGTATTCATACATGTCCGGGGCAACCGGCACTTATGTTGATGCGAACAAGGCAAGACGCATCGGTTCGGTTCCGGATTTTTGCAAAAACATTATCCAGTTTGGAAATACATCCCTTAGTCTCGCAAGAAAGATAGCGATCGACAGGTCAAAACTTGATGAAGTTATCACTATTGCACAAAAGATAAAAGCCGATCACCTGATGATGGCTTCTAGTGAAACTTTCAAGAACATATACATGTGTGAACTTGCATCATGGCAAAATGGAATGCCAACCGGGATGTACGCCCAGATGTTGGGGATGTACAATATTCCGGTCTATCCCGAAACCCTGAAATATGCGAACATTGAAAAAAGAGTGGTCAGGGATATTGATGACGTGGGTTATCTTGGTCTTGATGTTGTAGTAGATATTTGGAAAGGCTCATAACATCGCTTACACAAAAAGGCTCAACACATCGTTTACACCTCAAGTGCAAATTGGGTCCATAACATCGTTTACACTTTTCTCATTCAGAACTTATCTTCGAACATTTTTACATTTTCACCGATTTTGTACTGATAACTCTTGATAAGACCTGCCTCTTCTGAATTCTTCTCCCGATAGTATACCTGTAATTGTTCCTGTTTTGTGTCAATAGTAGCCCAGATATATTCATGAACCAACGATTCGCCGACATCAAAGTCCTCATTCAGCACACTGATTGTTCCGTCTCCCTTCACCTGTCGGATAAAGTGCACTCTTCCCTCTGTGATTGGCAGACTATCCACACTTATCTCGAAATCCTCTGGAAGTTTGCGGTGCGGTATAGCCTCCAAATCAGTCTTCCGATACTTCCAGTCCTGACGATTATTGTGTCGCATCAGAAAAGTTTTTGCATCTCTCCGAATGTATTCCAGATCAGTCCACTGTTCTCGATCCCACAACTTCCTCCCAAAATCCCCATTGAAGTCTTCTATTGTACCGTTCATCCACGGCTTACTTGGTGCGATAAATACGGGCTCGACACCGACATGTAAGCACAACCTCACAACACGGCTGAAATGCCTTGGATGTATTGGATCACCAATAAAAGAGGCGCCATTATCCATTTGAAGAAAATTCGGAATCGCATTTTCAGTCCAGTAATCAAGCAAGAACTCGATCACGTTATCCATTATCTGCCCTGCGTACTGCTAAATATGTGCCTTGTTGCCAACAACATTAATCAAATTCAGGGACGATATCCTCCCATAGCCCTTAATGTATCGCGGTCCCACAAAATCCATCTGATGGACAGCATTAGCTTTAGTAGGGTTTAACAGAGTGTACCGTTTCTTGGATTTGCATCTTATGTATCGTTTCCTCTTTTGGACTACCAGACTGTTTCTTTTTATGATGCGTTTGATTGTTGACAGGCGTGGGGTTTCATATTCAGAGTAACCAAGCTCATGCATACGAAATTGTATCTCAACGGCACCGATACAGCGATACTTTGTGTCTTCGTTTGCTCCTTCCAGTAGTGACTTTCGCACGTTCACAACAAGTTGTTCTATCTCTAAATTCGTTTTCCGATGAACATTTTTCGGTGCTCTGGATTCTTCCTTGAACCACCTCGTCTTACTACTTTTCTTGGAATCGTTGTATCTTCGGATCCATTTACGCAACCACACTCTTGATCTGCCAAGACTTTTGCAGATTTTAGAGGGACGTTCGCCTTTCTGATATCGATTGACCGCATCGATACGCTCCTGCTCCTTTTCTGTATATGTTTCGTTTGATTTTGCCATGACGCATCATCTATATGCGCTATGAATTTTTGACGCTAGATCACCATAATTGTAAACGATGTGTTGAGCCTATTGAGCACTTGAAAAAGTGTAAGCGATGTGTTGAGCCTTTCCAGATATTGGGATCACCCTTGAAGCTCCGGTTGTAAAATGCATATTATGCCACAAATGCGAAAAGGAATGCCCGGAAAATGCATTGCAAATAGTGGAAAAAGACGGAAAGCGGTTTGTGAACATTGACAGCCAGCAATGTCTTGGCACAAGTTGCAGGCGGTGTGTTGTGATATGTCCTGAACAGACTATGAATCATTCGTTGTTGACAGTGAAATGATAGTGTTTTATTGATTTAGCTGCTTGTTAATCACAAATGCGATAGTGATGTAGTTGTTATTTCCATGCAGTTATACTACTCTGCAAGTATAATTCACAGTTATCTTGTAATAAAACCGATGCATGAAGGTTAATTGATAACCAAGAGTTACAAAAAACTGACGAGGATTAGTATAATTCATCCCCTCAGATGAGTTTACTGATGATATGGATTAAGTGATTTAAAAACATTCACTTTTGGGATTTACCTGCGGAAAGTGAGTTGAATCATTTTTAAACCATATTTCCAGACTGTTTTAATCCACTGGTTTACACGATATTTGAATCGTCATTTTCATCACCTATGTCAGGTGCAACGAATAATCGCGTCACCCCAGCAATTTTATCCGGTGTTCCCAGAAGAACAAGCACATCATCCGGACAAAGATTTATACCCGCATCAGGATTGGAGGATGTTTGTCCATCCCGGCATGATGCAATCAGGGTGACACCGTATTTTTTCCTCAGTTCGACCTGTGCTAACGTTTTACCGGCTACATGCGAGCCGTTTTCAACCCTGATCGTGATCACATCAAGATCGGATAGATTCAATTTCAGGTCACAGAAATCATTCGATTCACGGGACAGGTTGCGAAACATCTCGTAGCCATCAGCACGTACCTCGGCCATGAAAGTCTCGATAATGTCCTTTGGTATGAGGTACTTCTTGAGAACACGTACGAAGATCTCAACCGATGTCTCAAATTCCTGCGGAACCACTTCATTTGCTCCAAGGTCATATAGTGGTCCCATCTCCTGAAGATAACGGGTCCGTGTAATCATGTGAAGTTTTGGACTGAGCCGCCTGGCAGTTGATATGATCCTCCTTGTAGCCACAGGATCGGAAATACCAAGCACCATCACCCTTGCATCCAGTATGTTCACGTGCTTTAGAACTGCCTCTTGTGTCGCATCCCCATGATAGATCAATTCATCTTTTGATCTTTCGCTTAAGACTGTGTCAGGATTAATTTCAATGATGGCATACGATATGCCTGCAGCCCGTGCAGCCCGTGCTACATTTCGTCCGTTTATTCCAAAACCAACAACAACAAGATGGTCTTTTAGTTGAACCTTATTAGCTTGTCCATTCATCCTTGCAGGATAAAGGCCGGATTTTATTCTTTTTGGTAGCGGCAGTCTCATAACCGAATCTGCAATGTGTGGGGATGCGTGTATAATAAATGGCGTGGCTGCCATTGTAACGACAGATACTGCCAGGAAAAGCTGGTATGTATCCCAGGTCAGCAAGCCGTATTCAATACCGAACTTTGAAAGAATAAAAGAAAATTCCCCAACCTGCACAAGTGCCAGGCCTATCAGGATCGTAGTCCTGAGCGGATAACCAAGTACAAAGGTTGCAAATCCTGCGATTATCGCTTTTAAGAACAATACTCCCAATGCGATAAAGATAATGAGTGCAGGTTGCTGGAAAAGGAAATTGATGTCCAATAACATACCGATCGAAACGAAAAAGAAACTCATGAACACATCACGAAACGGCAGGATATTGCTGATTGCCTGGTGGCCGTACTCGGATTCAGAGATGATAAGCCCTGCTAAAAATGCACCAAAAGCAAGGGAGAGTCCTGTACTGTATGTGAACAGCGCAACTGAAAAACAGATAAATATAATGCTAAGCAGGAAAAGTTCACTGTTACGTGTCTTGACAATCTGGTACAGTAGTTGTGGAACGATCCACTTGGCACCTGCGATTACCAGAAAGATCAGTAAGATGCTAATGGTAAGTAGAGCAAGAGGCGATTTTCCGCTATTTCCAGGGATTCCTGCCAGTAAGGGTGTGACCAGTATCATTGGAACAATGATAATATCCTGAAAGATCAGGATAGCAAGTGTTATTCGCCCGTGTGGGCTGTCTATCTCAGCTCGTTCCTGAAGGAGTTTGAGGACAATGGCTGTACTGCTCAGGGCAATTAGGAATCCTATGAATATAGATTCTCCAGGGTTTCGCCCAAAATAGGTGGCTATCAGTGCAGCTGCTATAAGTGTTACCAGTACCTGGACCGATCCGCCAAGAAACACTGCTTTTTTTATTTGCCACATATCTTTGAGTGACAACTCCATCCCAATCGTAAAAAGGAGCAACACAATCCCGATCTCTGCCATGACTTCAATTTCAGCAATACTGCTTATCAAACCCAGCCCGTAAGGACCTGCAATCATGCCTGTTAGCAGTAGACCTACTATTGAGGATACACGCAATCTGTGGGAAATGAAAAGAATGGCAATAGCCAGTCCAAATATGATGACTATATCATTTAACATTGGTATTTCCATTAATTATCTCCTTATTTAATAAATAATTGGAATGGTTTTATTTATTTTTTTGTATTTGTTCAGCGATTTTTGACGCTGAAACAATATGCCCAACCGGTTCCGTAATTTCAAAATCGCCCGAAATTATCATTTTTTTCAGTTCCCCTGCTGCTTTCACAGCACGCGCGCGGTCGGACTGGCGAATTACAACCGGTATATCTTTTTCAATCTCGCCATCATTATAGTGCAGGGTGCCAAGATTCGCACTAAATGCATTACCTGCGCAGTTCGTTGTACAAAGACCGCAGTTAAAGCACAACTTTGCATCGTGGACAGCTGTCACATTATTCCGGTATGTCACAGCACCCATCGGGCATGCTTGTTCAACTTCGCATACATCACATTTCATACATTCACCGGATTGGTAGGCCACTGTAACATCAGCACCATCCCATACATCGCCATATGTAGTATCGCAGATCGGAAGCCTGTTATTGACATCAACAATAGTGAGCTTAAGGTCGCTGTCAAGTTTAGTAATATTGTCCAGTATACCCGGATTCAGGATCGGGATTGGCACTGCCCACGTATTGATTATCTCTGGACCGGCAGACGTCAGGAAACCGCCCATGTACCCTGGAATCATATCATGCATATCTGCAAAGCCGGCAAAGTTTGGTTTATCCGGAGTGCTACGTGTACCTGAACCTGACACATAGCCTTCAGCCCCATTGATCAGGACCCTTGTTCCGATCCCGATGGTCTCAAGGTCGGGGTCGTTTTTGATCGGGTTCAATTCACCGCATCCGCAAAAAGTAGCCTCACCCAGATCTCCATTGAAGTTCACAGCATGGAATATCGAAGGAACAGCACCTGTTTTAGGATTTACGAAAGCAAGATAGTTCTTGAACGCATGTCTTGTTGCAAAAAGCCGGGCGTATGGTATTTCCTTTAGTGTGATTTCGTTTTTGATATTATGTCCTTCAATCGTCTCAACTTCTACCTGTATCGTTTTACCCTCAACAAGATCCCTAAAAAGATGACCTCCGCCATAATCCGGATCGGATCGACTGTGTGCCGTACCATATACAATCATATCCAGCACTCCGATGCGTTCATTCGGGCATGGTCCGACATAGGCAGGTATATCATTTAGCCAAACGCACCCGGCACGCATAAATGTACCTGGTTCTGCAACAGGAAATGAAAGGACAACATAGGTACCGCTCATAATCCCGCGAGTTGCAGCAGTCACCACATCAACATCATCGAAATTGATGCACTCGCCTGCACGTATACGGTTACATATCTCTTCTGCTGTCAGGACAACGGCTTCATTGCGGTCGAGCTTGTCCTGTATTTGTGCAAATGTTCTTTCTGTAGCGGTCATGGTTACACTATTGGTGTACTCCTATTTGAAAATAGGGTCAATAATGGCCTTGGGACAAAATTCATCTATCACCCTTGTTGCCAATGAGGAATAATGTCATCCATGATCTCAATGTGTCAAATTCTTTGAATATTGTGTGCAACATTCTTCAACTGTGTTTCAGTAACCTTACGCGCATCAAGTCTTTTCCTTAAAGGAGCACCAAATCTACACTTCACAATAGAATTTACCGTTTCCGATATCGAGCGCATATGATACTGTTCTAACCACTCTTGTGGGTCTTACTATAGTGAAAAAAGCATATTGTTCCATCCCGCAAACCCCTGACTCTTAAAAGTAACATTGCTACGAGGTAAAAAATAAGGCGTAACTTGATTTCGCGATACAAGATCTGTGATCCAGCGACATCCATATATCCCATCTCCAAGGACATTCATCAAATTAGGGTTGCAATGAAGTGTGTGGGGGATGAGCGAATCTGTTCAGGTAATTATTGTCCAGATGAAGGATGAAAAGTGGGTATTAAAATTTTTAAAAGAACATTCTACGAAATTTTATACTCGTGTCGTTAAGCTCAAAGAGGAAGATTGTAAAGTAATGATGTTGCAGATTCCTGCATGCGAACAACCCGTAACGATCACCAGCCCTTCCGATGATGTGTAAACCAGGGCAGAATCATCGATCACATAATCGTCTTCTTCAGTTCCATCTCGTAGGATTCTCCCGATCGACATCATCGCTTCAAAGTCATTCGTTCTTTCAATCTCACCGAGAAAAATCAGGTTATCAGTCAACCACATGGGTTCTCTGCTCAATCTCATATTGAAGTGTCCGGATAATTTATCTTCCAAAATTAAAGAGCCGATCTCCGGGATACCGTCAACTGCTCTAGTTAAAAATGCAGAAGGATGGGCTACAAGAGTTGGATTATCACAATCTACCTTTTCCATTCTTGCTTCGGTATAGCGTTTGATCAGATGATAAAGACCCCATGTATGATCAAGATGCCCATGGGAGAGTACTACAAACTCGAGGTCCAGCAGGTGAATGCCCATCTTTTCCGCATTTCTTATAAACACATCCGAATATCCCGTATCAAACAGGATCCCGGTGCCTCCGTCTTGAAGGTAATAGGACACTCCCGGTTCACCATGGAAGTAACGATCTATCAGGGTGTTGTTATCCACAAGAACTCTCAATTCCAGCATTATGTCACTCCATAACTCTGATATAAGTCGTACAACAAACGGGTCGCTTCATCCGCAAGCGTCGGTTGAATGATCTCCGCCCATCTCGGAGAGTTCCATGTCCCGAGTGTTGTATGCATCTCATAGTAGTTCTGGGGGATCGGATGCGTCCCGATCACCACGTCAAGTCCATACTTTGCCCGGATAAAGTCACGAAAGCGGGTCACACGAGGGCATGGTGGATATCCGACGACCAGCCCTGTGGCGAGGTGTATCACCTCTGCCCCGTTCTTCTTCATCTCCTCCGGAGCGTATTCGATATTTCCACCAGGGCAGCCACCACACGCAGTATATCCGACAAGTTTCGCCTCCTTATCCTCATAAATGCTGAATGCACCCTCCCTGTTGTGAAGCGCCCTCAGACATTTGCCTCCGGCACACAAGCGGTAGCGGTCGCATACAATAATCCCGATCCGTATTTCATCGCTCATTTTACGTCCTCCGCAACTTTTGGTTTTTGATACGGGTTCTTATTGATTGTGGGTGATAAATGCTTTTTGGACGCACACAGGCGATCTTTCACAAGGCCCGGCTCATAACCGACCTTTGCAAGCCATCTCTTGAAGGGTTCAGCCTTCTTAGGGGAAATCAACTAGATGATTCTGAACAGGGATTCTGATGTTTGCGCAATCTGTTGCGGTAATACTTGCCATCCGGTGATTGCAATTTCAGTTGTACTCGGATTGGGGATAACTCAAGCCCTTTGAATTCCCGATCTTTGACGTTGCCCCAGCAATTCCCGCTTTATGATTTTGTTTATGTCCCAGCTGTCTAAAACGATACTGTCGCTCGTCGTTGATTTGGCTTATTATGTGACGAATAAAAGCACGTAATATCATAAAATTATTACGAAATATCAAAAAAACATGCCTTCGCTTGTATACGTTTGTAACCATAACGGGAATTGCTGGCTGTTCACTACTTCATCCACCTTTTCAGGCCGTATAATGGCTCTTATTAACTGCATGACATCACTCCATACATTATACTTATATATTATTATATCATACAACAGCAATCTAATGTTGGTGTGATACTATATATAGATTTCTATTCAAATGAATATAAATCTCTAAATATAAATCTGCAGAAATGTTTTTATGAGTATTTATCGACATCAATAGACTGATTATATACAAATATGTGGGAAATATCGAAGTTATGTAATGGTTCTAAGGGCACAGTTCTAAAATCCGGTTATCCCAGTGAATATGGTAAAATCAACACACAGGGCACGCTGAGAATACTTACATCCTATGGAGTTGAGTGCCTGCTACGCCTGTGGGGCATGCAGGACACCCACCTTTTACGGAGTTGAGTGCCTGCTACGCCTGTGGGGCATGCAGGTCGCAGAGAGTCCTTATTTTTCTCTGCGTGCTTTTGCGCTCTCTGCAGTTTTCCGAACCATTCCGGGAAATAATAAAAAGTATCTCAATTCATGTGAAAATTGTCACAATCCCGAGATCCAGCATCAGTGACAGAACAATAGCGATTACTGAAAACGTAAATATGACCAGGTAGTTCAACCGCTCTTTTGATACGGACAAACTCCACATGACATAATTAAGCCCCTCGAAATCCTCTTCAGTAAATTGGTTACGTGACTCGATCTTTTCAAGGAGATTCAAGTCTCTTATCACGCCAAACCTGCGCTTTGCGATATGATACCTATGGCCAAAGAAAAACAGGTAGCCAACAATTCCCATATACCAAAGCACCTTTGAGAGCATACCGCTGTAATAATCTGCAATAATGATCGCACGAAGCAAGATCGCTGATACGAGTCCCACCCAGAAATACAGTTTTATGATTGCCATACTGTGTCCTTCAGGGACTTTAACATTGGCTTTGTCGGATTCAAAATGTTTCATGGACTTAAGATCTCCCGGATTTTTTAGTGGAAATATCAACTGTATATTAAATGTCATGTGTGAAACAACTCTTTCGATTCATTATTTAATAACTATGTTGACTGCAGTTTTGTTATCAATTGATGATGCGTTCTATGAGACTGTCGTAAAAGTGGTAAAATCGGAACAGTTTGATTAATATCCTCAAGTAAAACGCTATGCTGCGTAGCGAGAAATTTATTCAACAAGTTGAAATCTCCCTAAATATGGACTTTTCCGACAGTCTTATCTCAAAAAAACTATAACAGTACAATCAAAATATGATTGCACCACCGCAAAGTACGCAGTGAATATGGTGATTTGTGAACCTATGTGGCTCATGAATAAATTAAACTGAACTAAGGGATTTCCCAATAAATAATTTACCCAAATATGGGGTTTATAGTTACATCCCACTTTGGTAAATTTTCCAATCTTTCAATTCTCTCTTCGCAGATTTTCATTGCTTCTTTTGTTAATTTAACCCCTTTCTGGTAAACTTTATCGACAAGATGAACGACGGGGTATACACCATTCCATGTCATAG
>DQIP01000166.1 GCA_020793565.1 Candidatus Methanovorans sp. | reverse complement strand
TTTCGTTGTTTCGAAATCAGAAGCACATACAGGCGTGACGTGAAAAGTTCAGCGAATATATCTGGTGGGTAAATTATTTATTGGGAAATCCCTTATACCCTATAAATTCAGGTCAGATTTTATCAAGTTGCATATGGGAATATATAATTAAAGTATTATTCAATTGCGTAAATAATATAGTTGATAAGGAAGAACAATGACATATTGTTCTTGAAAAATTAATCCCAAAACAAAGGAACATGTCCACCAGAGTTGGCGGACTCCTGATTATCGTAGGCGAGACCATGTTCCTTTTCTCGTTGTATATAATCTATAAGATTATGTAGTCCGAGTTAATCCGACCGTAGGGAGGATTTTCTCGCTATTGAATTTCGTAATGATTACACGGCTCCAGTACTACAGTTCCGGGGACTCGTTCATACGGACCGTCTTTCCCGATTACCTGCTCTTTCTGGCTGGAATGTTTGCAGTAGCAGCCGCTGGTATGTGGTTGACATACGTGTATGTGTTCCCGAGTAAACAGCGCTTTGCACAGGAACAGGCAGTAAAGGACAACCGCAGCCCGATGTATGGCCGGATACTCGAAATACAGGAAGATGTTGTACAAATGCGGGAGATGATCGGGAAATTATCGGACAGGGTGGATGAGATATATGGCAGCAAAAAATAGTTGTGTTGATACTGAAAAACAACGTTTTTGTAGTACATAACCTATAAAATTATGTAGTCCGGGCTAATCCGGGCATAGCGATGATTTTCCAAATAAATGGTTATTTTGATCCGGTTTCATGATTGGCGGCAAACTTATGATTGAGATTGTCGGAAAAGTCAAATAACTTCCTACAATCTCCTCATACCCATCGAAACTCAACTAATTGCTCAGTGATCAGTCTAACAAAATTATTAACGAGCTTACAGTACAAGACAAAAACAATGCGAAATTATTAGACTGTTCTTTGAGTAATTTTGTCCCAAGACCATGAATTTCAAAGCGCTTATATAGTATGCTGTTAGATATAAAATGGTACAAGGTGGGGATTCCTTATACAATAGTGTGAAATTTCTTAAAGAGTGGGGGCATTCTTAAAGAATAAATATTCTTAAAGTGGGGGTCTTGTTTTGTAACTAATTACGATAGTACCCAAAAGCACTATCGTTACAAAGGAGAAAGAACAATGGGATTTGGAAGACTTAACATATGGATAAGAGGCAGGCATTGCAAAGTGATTGAAGCAAGAGGATACGTGACTATCAAGACATGCGATGGGCGCGTGCTCAAATGGTGCGGCGAAAACTATCATAAAATACCGATAAAATGCGGTCATGCAGAGGTTAAAGTTCCGCCAGGTTGCTATATAGTGCGGGCAAAAATTTGCTATCATGGTAGCAACGATGATACCGATAGGGCCATGGTAATTGTTGGCTGCGACCAAGAGGCCTGTGTAAATCTGATAGCACCTACATTCCACCAGTGCATCAGATCTGTTGTGTCGCCGTTCTTGAGAGAAGCACAAGAACTTGACATACCTGAGAAAGACATGGAACTGGCTGTTGCCACACTTATGAAAACCGCTCGCGTCACAAAGGATGAAATGGATGAACGGATAGGTAGCAGAATCGAAGCCTTCGAAGGTGATGAAGAAGAAATAAAAACACATCGGGTCGAACTGGAAAATGTTCGTGGAATAATCAAAAGAATGTGGTAGGGCGGTAATACCGCCTCTCTTTTTTTATTCACGTACAATATCCCACTGGTATTTATTTAAGTGTGTCAAACAAATCACTTATTTCTTCTAATGTTGTGTTTGTTTTGTTAAGTGTAAACGTTATTTTGAAGTACAGGTATGCCAGACTCAAACCAATAGCTAATACTAAAAAAAGTAATGTATACTGTGTACCGGCATCCAGAACCAGTGCAACTTCACATGGTGCACACTGGGCAGATGCAGGATCTATCGGTGCCTGGGCAATATGATTCATATTTCTCATATTATATCTTGAATATCAAGTTCAACAGTTCATTTTAATCGAGTGATTCCAGCAACTTGGCAACCTTCTCAAGTTTCTCATTTACTTCCTGCATGGTAATCAGCATCTTATAATTAAGATATGTTAAGCTCAAACCAATTATCGTTACCACCGCGATCAATGTGGTGGATGCGTACTGGGTGGTGTAGCTGTATATTGGCATACTTTAATCCTCCTTATATGATAATTTAATCAGATTTTACAATTTCCTTAATGCGCTGTAATGTAACTTTTATATGAAAATCTTTTGCATGGAAATACTTTTTGGTGTAAGGCGGTTCGTCAAAGTGTCGAATTTCTCCATTCACAAGCCCCACATTCTCCAACTTTTTAAGGTGGAGATATAGAAGCGGGCGCGAGATCCCGATCTTATCAGCAAGTTCGGAAACATACTGCTCACCATCTGCCAGTTCCGCAAGTATTGCGAGACTGTGCCTGTTCCCAAGCGTGTTTAACAATGCGGCGAGTTCATCAGTATCCATGGGGCCCAATAAGATAACGAATCAAAGATATTTAAAACATATCGATTTCCATATGATCATTGAATTTATTTATAAAAAATAATGGAGAGTTATGAGTTCAAACCTTCTGGAAGATATAAATGTAAAAAATGTAATGGGGTTAAGGATAACCCCTACTTACCGATTGAATCTTTGGCCACCGCAGCCACCGCCACCGCCACAGCCGCTGTTTCTGTATCCGTTACCGCAGCCGTTTATGCTACCGCAGTTATCATTGATACCATCATTGTCTGTGTCAACAAAATTGTCGCAGTTACCATCTCCGTTGTAGTCAACAAAGCCAGTTCCAGGACAGCCATACACAGGTGTAGCAGTCGTGGTCTCGCCGGAGTCATTGCCTACTGCAGCTGCAGTACCAATTATTGCCAGTATCATGAGAGCAGCAAGTCCATAGTATATTTTATTCATTACTTTTCACTTCCTTTTGTCATACTTAATGTTAGGTGTAAGTTATTCTTACACATGTAACAAAGGTGTACCCATGATATATAAACTATATGCTCACATACGTTTTTTTGATTGTATATAATTTGTAAAATTATGTAGTCCGAGTTCGTATATACTCCTTTTTTGCAAGAGCATAAATATATCTTGCACCTACTCGAAAAGTAGGTCAAGAGGGATAACGAGCACCGAGTTTGGGATTACTTTTCCGTGGATTGTTACCCCCCAATCCTTTAAAGTACACGAATTAGTACGTTTTGGACATATAAATAAATGTGTACCACAGATAAATAGCGAACTTATGTAAAATAAGGGATCCTGGGATCATTCCATCTCGACTTTATAATTCGTAATATATGGTTAAGAGGTCGAATATGAACCATAATGTCAACACATATGTTGGAATTGGCGTATCGAAAGATAAACATGACATCTGTACGATAAAATTCTCCCTGCGGTCGGATTAACTCGGACTACATTTTCAGATCATAAACACAAAATGATATCTTGATAAACTCTACACAACAGTGAACAAATTGAAATCCGACAGTGGGGATGACACTGGCATATTTTTCAGCATGGAGTCAACCGGGACATATTCCCTTCCACTATATTCTGCCATCAAGCATTATGGATATCTTGTAAAACTGTACAACCCCATCCAAACAAATGATTATCGGAAAAATCCGGTTTGGCCTGAGTACCAGTCAGTCATGAAACCAGTCTATGGGAAAACATCGATTGTACTTCTAAATAAATATTCAATTACATCAAATTTGATTCACTCCCACTTCATAACAAAACGATCTTGTGCTGACAACTGACCGCACAGACTGGGAGGAACGCTGCAAACGTATGTCCGGAAGGAGTTATCCAATGGTTCATTGATGCAATCGATGCCGGCTACGCCCAAAAACATAATCTTTATATCAATTAACAGTGTGAAAACATGGAGGAGGGAATACTATAAAAAAATATATAATGATAACTGTAATAATTATAATGGTATCATTGTTTGCCGCTGGTTGTACAAGTACAGTTGATGATCTAACTGAAAGTGTAGAAGGATCAACATCCGGCGTTGATGAAACAGAACATACCACTGTATCGAATATTGAAACAAACATAGGATCAAATGTGTTAACATCCTTTAATGAAGAAATGGAAAATCCTGACATTGACCCCAGTGCCTATGTCCACCCCTTAGCTTCGGTAATCGGGAATGTCCATATCGGGACCAATGTAATGATTTCACCGGGTGCATCTGTTCGTGGTGATGAAGGCCAGCCTATCCATGTTGGCGATAACTCCAATATTCAGGACGGCGTAGTGCTTCATGCACTTGAGACCGAAGAACACGGCGAGGCTGTGGAACACAACCTGGTGGAAGTTGACGGTGAAAAATATGCAGTCTATGTTGGCGATCGTGTCTCAATGGCTCACCAATCTCACATTCATGGTCCATCAAAGGTTGGCAATGATACTTTCATTGGTATGCAATCCTTTGTGTTCAAAGCAACTGTCGGGAACAATTGCGTGCTTGAACCGGTATGTGCAGTAATCGGTGTAACAATACCCGATGGCAGATATGTGTCCGCAGGCACAATCGTGACCACCCAGGCACAGGCTGATACCCTGCCCGAGATCACTGATGATTATGCATATAAGCATACCAACGAAGCTGTAGTGCACGTGAATGAGCAGCTGGCAGAAGGATATAACGAACTATTCAGTGAGGCCTAAAGGTCCTTACTTTTTTTTTGCTGTGCCTTTTTTAAATGTAATTTTGTCCAGTGATACACTTGCCTGGATCCTGTATTTTATCCAATAATATAACAGCTCGGCCGCGTGTGCGAGCAAATTATCACTTACACTGAACCCGCAGCAAACGACAAAAGCGCAAACAACATCGCAATCTTAAACAGTTTTGATGACCTTGCTGCATTTCTCCTGACAATGATCTCAAATACTGCTACCGCAAAAAGAACATCTGCAAACGCTACTATATAGAGATACGTGGGACTCAACATCGATTGCATATATGGGATCGGACTTGCAAGTACAGCAAGAAAGCCTACGAACGCTGCGACGTATGCAGAGCTTTTTGCACCGATCTTGATAGGAAGAGTATTTGCACCGTCTTTTTTATCCCCTTCAATGTCTTCAATGTCCTTCACGATCTCGCGCGCGATCGTTGCGAATGTGGCAAGAAGGAAAAGAACCGATAAAGCCTTCAGCCCTGCAATTCCAAATACAGCACCGCCAAAAAGAAAAGTCGAACCTGTGAGATAACCCACACTGAGATTCCCTAATAATACCGTGCGTTTAAGTGTATGTGCATAGTAGATCAGAAGCAGGGAATTGAACAGTGCGATAAAACCGCATATCGCATTGATATGAAATGCCAGTCCAGTACCAGCTGCAAAAAGTATGAGTGAAAAATAAAGCGCCTGTGACAGGCCGATCCGCCCGGATGGAATCGGGCGCATGGGTTTGTTTACAGAGTCGATGTCAACATCAAAATAATCATTTATCGAATTTCCGGCACCTGTTATTAAAAATACTATAATGAAGATCAATACAGTTTCAAAAAACGGTATTGTGACTGTCAAATTCAGCATACTATATGCAATGAAAACGCCGACGATGGCTGCAAATGCTCCCATCGAACAATTTCCGGACCTTATCAATTGAATATATGGATGCATGAATCCTCATTCACAACTGAGTCATATTTCTATTTACTGCGTTTAATATCAATCATCAGGTCAAGCGCATGCTTTGCTTTTATTCGTACATTTTCCGGCACTGTTACAACATGCTCCAGATTCTCAAGCGAATTCAAGACGGCATCCAATGTAGTCATCTTCATATTGGGGCATATCGCATATTCGGATGCAGGATAAAAACTCTTCTCCGGATTTTCAATCTCCAGCCGATGTAAAAGACCATTCTCCGTACCAATGATAAACTTATTGCAAGCGGACTCCCTAACATGCTTTGTCATACCCGTTGTACTGAAAACATGGTCTGCTATCTCCAACACATCATCACGACACTCCGGATGCGCTATGAACTCTGCATCAGGGTGTTCATCTTTTAAGAGCAGTACGTCGCCTGCAAGTATCTGGTGGTGGGTCGGGCAAAATCCTTCCCATGGAATGATCTTCTTATCTGTATGTTTTGCAACATAATTTGCAAGGTTTTTATCAGGAACGAACAGTATCAGGTCTTCATCAAGTGAGTTTACGACATCCACAGCATTTGCAGACGTGCAGCATATATCGCACTCTGCCTTTATTGCAGCAGACGTGTTGACATAACATACAACAATTGCATCCGGATGCTCCTTCTTCACATTTTTGAGGGATTCCACGGTCACCATTTCAGCCATTGGGCACATTGCATCAATTTCAGGGATCAAAATCGTTTTATCAGGGCTGAGGATCGCGGCACTTTCGGCCATAAAATCCACACCACAAAAAACAATCACATCCGCATCCTGCTCCAGAGCCTGCTGGCTAAGACCAAGTGAATCACCCACAAAATCCGCAATATCCTGAACCTCACTTCGCTGGTAATTGTGAGCAAGGATTACAGCATTGCGTTCTTTCTTCAACGTATTTATCTTCTCAATAGTAGTTTGCATGTTTTGCATATAATCACTGTGCCAACGCAGTTAATCGACAATCACTTATAATTATGATTGATCTTTTTATTTGGTATTGTCTACTATGTATTATACTATCTGTGCTGTACCACACCAGATTTGCATTACAATAAGCACAATCGCATAAAACGTTTTCTTATGACTGCACTTTCATATATTTTTCAGAATATTATCCGGTCAGGTACCAATCTGGAATGGACTTGCAATTTTCTTGATTGTAGCAATCGCAGAAAGTGCTGCAAGATAACTGGTTTTCGGATTTGTAGGTGACGGGACATTCTCAACTTTTGTGGTGAACTTCCCAAAATCACCTTCCACTAATATTTCATGCATGTTAGTTGACAATGCCGGATCTGCTATAATCCGTACTTTTGTTTTTTCAAATCCGATTCCTGCAATGCTCAACGATGCCGCCACATTCACATTTGCAGGGAATGCCCTGACGGCTTCATTTGCAGTTCCCTCGAACAGGACAGTCCTGCAGGTAATATTATCAAGGTTAATATGATTCCGGACAATGAATGGGGCACCCTCAAAACCACGCGGAGGCTTTTGCGTAGTCAATATAACAGAATATACCTCTGCTGACATACCAGACTTTAATCCGTCAAGTCCGGCAATTGCACCGGATGGGAGGTACACCTTAGAGTCCTGCTCTTTTGCAAGACCAAATACTGTATTACGGAGTTCTTCATCAGCAAGTGCACCAATGCTCATTATCATTAGATCACATCCGGCATTTAGTGCAGTTAAGGCAATTTCAGGCACTGCTACCTGTGATGCAGCTTCAATAACAAGATCTACATGTTTTACCATTTCTACAACATCAAGCACCTGTGGGTCTGTATTTTTTAACTCTGCTTTTACGGCAACTACGTGTTCACTGGTCCTGTCATATATCGCGTACAGTTCGACACTCATGGATCCTTCATCGATCGCCTTGCATATTTCAGCACCTATTGCCCCACATCCGACAACTCCTACCTTTAACATGTTAGATCCACTCTTATTATTATGTTGTTCAATGAATTAACCATCTTTTATCTGCTATCCACTAATTAATTGTTGTATAATTAATTAAAAGCATATAAATCTCTTGAGACACAAAGTAGATGTGGTGAATGAATGTTTATTACTGAAATTGAACGGTTCATTGATGAAGACCTTGGATATAATGATATTTCATGCACGGTCGCACCGGATGAGTTTGCAGGTGTCACCGCTACCGCTACCATCTTCACAAAGGAGAATTGTACACTTGCAGGACTTGACGTGGCAAAAGCATTCTTTGATTATTTCAATATCCATGTACAGACCGAATATTTAAATGGTGATGATATTTGTGCAGGTGATGTGATATTCACCCTTAGTGGCAGCACGGTATCGATCCTTCGTGCCGAGCGCCTTGTACTTAACTTTCTCGGGCACCTTATCGGCATAGCGACATTGACCCGCAGTTGTGTTCGCAAAGTTGAACCGTTGTCGCATGTGCGTATTGCATGTACAAGAAAGACCACGCCCGGCATCCGCAAGTTTGAAAAGATGGCAGTGATCGCAGGCGGGGGGGATGCTCACAGGTTCAATCTTTCAGATTCAATTATGTTGAAAGATAACCACATAAAATTGATGGGGATCGAAGCCGCAATTAAAGCCGCCAAAAATATGGCAAGTTTTACACAAAAGATCGAGGTAGAAGTGGAATCCACAGGTGACGCAATTCTTGCTGCAAAAATGGGTGTTGACATTATTATGCTGGACAACATGGAACCCGGTGAGGTAATACGGACTGTGGAGACGCTAAAACGCGAAGGACTTCGAGATTCCATAATCATCGAAGCATCAGGCGGGATCGATCAGGATAATGTTGAAGAATATGCAAAGACCGGTATTGATGTAATTTCCATGGGTTCACTTATCCATAAAGCGAATTGGATCGATGTGAGTCTTGAGTTTTCGATGTCAAATGATTGAGGCAATATTCACAAAGTTTATATTTAGACTTGTATATTATACAGCCGATTACATATTATGGATGATCAAAACATAGCAACAGGTGCTTTTGGGATTTTTGAGGAAAAATGATAAAGTTAAACAGGACTTTTTTACTTGTTTTATGTTCAGTGTTACTTTTAGTGATGGTGGCAGGAAATGCATCTGCAAGAGTTGAGATATACAATGATTCGATTACAGAGGGTGATGGGTATCAAATTAATAATTTTGTGATCGATGTCACGGATGTTTTTGTTTCGGCTAACACTGTAGTTTTTAAAGTTTATGAAAGGGATGAGTTGAAAGTAGACAAAATGATCAACAGAAATGATTCAATAACATTTGATTTTAATGGAGGTGAAGTGGAATTAAAACTCTTGTCTGTTTTTAGTGCAACATTACCACGGGCCAAAGTATTCATCACAGTGTCTAACTACAACATCGCAGACCTGTATGCAAATGAAGTGATAAATGGTGGCCATGAATATGCCACCTATTCCGGAACACCTGTTATTGAAATTACAAAAACAGTTGATGAAGATAATATCATGGTAGGTGATATTATTACGGTAACTGTTACTGCAAAAAACAATGGTGACGACAAAGCCACAAATGTTATTTTCTCAGACCCAAAACAGGAACATTTCATACTGGATAAAAGTATACTTGAGCAGACAGGTCCGATGTCAATGGATGTTGGTGCTTCGCAGACTGTCTTTGTATACATGCTAAAAGCAACAGGAGCAGGCACATTTACACTTAAGCCAAGCACAGCCACATTTTCAAACAGCGCAGACCAGGGGTTTCCGCAGGCGTCGTCAACCACACCGACTGTAACAGTAACAGCACCTGATAGGAAGAATGCTGTGCTGGAACTTTCAGCAAGTGTTGACAGTATGACTGTTGCAAGGAACGATCAGGTTACTGCAGTAATTAACATTAAAAATACAGGTGATGCGCCTGCAAGTGCTGTGTGGGTCAACATGATTATTCCACAAGAGCTTGAATATATGAGCGGTGACAGCGCGATTGAGATTATTGATGGTATCCCAAAGATATACATGGAATCTTTTGGCTTGCAGCAGGAGAAGGAATTTACCTATGCTGTAAAAGCGACTGAACTTGGAACATATGCCCTGACAACAGAATTAACGTATGAATCTGATGACGGGGATGACGCTGAAAAGCAAAAGGCAAATGCCGAACCTGTGACAGTGAGTATTTATGTACAGAAAGGCAAATATGATGAATTGCTTGAGCAGCCCCTATATGTCTACGCTTTGCCAATCATTGCTATTGTTGTGATTGGCGCATGGATATTCCACAGACACAAACAATATAAGTTCTGATCGTCATTCTATAGATAAAATTCATTATTATGCATTAAATCCGGAGGAATTATTTGCTTAACATATTGATCGTAGGAAATGGACAGTGTGGTAATCGGATACTTGACGCAATCAACAAACAGGCGTTTGGCGGGAAGACCCGATTTGCAAAATTCTATTCCAAGCAAAAGTTCAAGAGCCGTGTGGAAACCATTGCAGTCAACACTGCAATCAATGACCTCAAGGAATTGAAGTATACAAAAGGTAAGGATAGAATCCACATACCTCACCTGCATGGTGTGGGAGCTAACAGGAATGTTGGGAAATCCGTTTTTGACGGGAATAAGGATCTCATAATGCGCCAGATCGATGAACGGGGTAGGTTTGATGTAGTATTTGTCATCACATCCGCATCCGGAGGCACAGGTTCATCGTTCACCCCAATGCTGGTAAAAGAACTAAAGGAAAGATATGATTTTCCGGTCTATACAATTGTTGTGCTTCCGTTCAGGGAAGAAGGAACACTATATCTTCAAAATGCTGCATTTTGCCTGAGGGATATGCGTGATAGCAATGCCGATGGAATCATTCTCGCAGATAACCAGTTCCTGAAGCAATTGGGCGGTGATATGGAATCGGCATATAACGGAATCAATGATATGATCGCGGAGCGTATTTTGTTCTTACTTGATGCACTGGACAGTGAGATGATGATGGTCACTGATCTTGGTGATTTTAATACCGTGATGAGTGGTGGTGCAGGTCTTGCTACGATCGGATTCTATAAGGCTGACAAGGATGTTCCGGTGAAGACAGCGATCCAAAAAGCACTATCCCCTTCGGGATTATTATTTTCGACAAATGTCTATGATGAAGCGAGCAGGGCAATGATCATCATAAAAGGTGACAAGAGTTATTTAAGCATTGATGACATCTCAAACGAAGTTGAAAAACTGTCATCTGCTGTTGGTCATGTGTTCAAAGGCATCATCGTTAGAAATGGTGAAAAGCCACAGGTTCTTGCAGTGCTCACATTGGAGTCGGCATTTGAACTTGAAAAATTGTATTCTATTGCAGTTGATGCAATACATCAAGAAAAGGAAAAAAAGACAAGGGTTGAGAGCAAAGAGGCAATCGATAAAGCGTTTTCACAAATTGATGGACTTGAACCCCATTATTGATGAATATCTCACCTATTTTAGTAG
>DQIP01000167.1 GCA_020793565.1 Candidatus Methanovorans sp. | reverse complement strand
CTAACAATATTTCAGACATTTTTAGTAACTCCTCTCGGTGCACATGGTTAGTTTAGGTGCACAATTTATCATTTTACTATAGTTTTGTAGGTATATATAATTGAGGCAAGCGGGGTGAAAGTATTGTATGCCTCATGAAAGCCAAGATAACTTAATCCGTTCATCCTCAGTTGTAAATTACCAATTAACTTTCGCATTTTTGTTGTTTCTAAATTTCTACCAGCCAGTACCTCTTTCCTGACAAACTCAATGTCATCGATTCTTCTGTTTAAACACTGCCCTGTGAGCACGTTCAACTCAATCTCGGCCATATTCAACCAACTCCCATGCTTTGGAGTGTACACAAACTCGAATCTGTCCAATATTGTTTTTGCCTTATCCGGCTGAAACGTTTCATAGAGCGATCCTGGAACGTGTGTGTTCAGATTGTCCATCACCACGTTATTTTTTCTGCTGTTTCGTATTGATCCCCAATCTCCTCCAAAAAATAAGCCCAATCCTGCTTGATTCTTCTTTCTGTGACCTTCACCATGCGCTTTCCTGCCAATGGCTCACAGGCAATAAAAATATTGCACATACCGCAACGCCTTCGGGTGGCTCACCGCAACTAACTGCAACCAAATGAGCTTCAAAATCCCCGTCAGTTTTTTTATTTTTAAAAAAATGTCACCGAGTCCAGGAGGTTAATTTGTGAGAATTGAAGGTTTTTAGGGATTTAAGTTGCGATGCAACATGGAGTTTGCATTGTTTTGTCAAATTAGAAATGCTGAATATTGGAGATAATCAGATAATGTCAAAAAGTAACAAGAATTAATACGAAACACTTCGAAATCCTTATATAATGGTTATTAGTATGACAAATATCACACATGATATTATCAAAAATACTCTCAAGAATTGCCATAATTTCAATGATATTGATACTGTTTATGAATCCCGCAACAGCATACCAGACAAACGTAAATGTTAATGCCCCTGAAAAAGCGGATAATGATTTCAGTGTCATAATAGAGATTGAGAATGTCACTGACCTGGATTCAGGGCAGTTTGATCTCCATTTTGATCCGGCACTCGTGCGCGTCACAGGCATAGATGATGGGACTATCGCCAAAACAACAATACCAATTGCTGACTGGGCCTCTGTAAGTAAAAATACCATTCGGGTGCTCTTCAATCTTCCCGATATAGATGGCGTGTCAGGAACAGGAACCCTTGCAACGATACACTTCGAGACGATAGTTCCCGGAGATTGCGTTATAGATGTATCTGACGGATTGCTTGTTAATACTATGGCACAGGTGATACCTGCAAACTGGAACGGTGTCCGGAGTGTCGTACCCAACATACCGGTTTCTACAGATGAAGCCGAACATAAAACACCCGGACCCGGGCCACTATTCCTGATAAGTGCAATTGCAGCAGCGTTTCTTGTGTCCAGGAAAAAGGAATAAAGTATACTCGGTGATCTACATGAAAATAAAAATTCGATTCGGAATATTCATAAGCATACTGCTTTTGGTATTGATACCATCCGTAAGTGCGCATCTCTATGGAGATGCAAATGAAGACACATATATCAATATGCAGGATGTGACCAGGCTAGAGCGAATAGTCCTTGAATATGATCCCACCACCACACCAGCCGATGCAAACCAGGATGATAATGTAAATATGCAGGATGTCACCCTCATCGAGTCAATTATCCTTGAGCAGGTCCCGTTTCCTGGTGGACATCTGAACGCAGCGATGATATTCGGACCTTCAAGCACACTTGACCCAGCGAATGGATGGAATGGATGGTATGTGAGGAAAGCCGGTATCTATGAAACGCTGTTCAAATACGACGATAAGATGAAACTCACACCGGAACTTGCTACCGGGTATACACAGGAAAATGATACCGAATGGCTCATCCATTTGCGAGAGGATGTTGTATTTCATGACGGCAGTCCATTTAATGCGGATGCTGTGGTGTATTCCTTTGCCCGGGTCATGAATGAATCAAATTCAAGATCCAGCGAGTATGATCACATTGCCTCTATTACGATAGAGGATGAACACACGGTAAGGATCACTACAGCCGAGCCGTATGCGCCAACCATAGCAAGCCTGACAAATCCACTCGTTTCCATAGTAAGTCCTGATGCTGACAATCTCGACACTCATCCTGTGGGTACAGGTCCTTTCATGTATGATAGTTATGAGCAGGAAGTAAGTCTTTCTGTTGTTAGAAATGAGAAATATTGGGGCGGAGGGGTCAGGCTCGAAGGTGCAACTTTATCCTATATCAGTGCTGGTGAAACCAGGGCATTGACGCTGGAAAGCAAGGACAATGATATTGCGAGGGGTCTGCCATTTCCCCAGGTAAGCACAATAGAGAGCAATCCCGGTCTTAATGTCATGAGTAAAGAGACAATGCGTCTTTACTTTATATTTGTGAACACCGGAAAAGCACCCCTCGATGATATCAGGGTAAGGCAGGCGATCAATTATGCCATCGATCGTGATGTGATTGTTGATGCGGCTTTGGAAGGTGTTGGCGGCGTTCCGGCTGCTGGTGTGTTCCCATCGATCTTCCCGTGGACAAACGTTGAACTCACTGGATATACGCATAGTAAAGATACAGCACTATCATTGCTGGCAGATGCAGGGATCACCGACATCGATAGTGACGGTATGCTGGAATATAATGGAGAGGATTTCCATCTTACCCTTATGACGTATACTACACGGGCTGCAATGCAACCCAGTGCAGAAGTGATTGAAACCCAGCTGGAAGATATCGGTATTGATGTGACCGTTGAACTCCTTGGATCATCTGCCATAAAAGAAGCGATGACCAATGGAGATTATGATATGGCATTTTATTCATATGGTGTGGCACCAACTGGTGATCCTGACTATTTCCTGACCCATCATTTCGACTCAACAGCCGGGTACAAAGAGAACGGATGGATTCGTTACTCCAATCCTGCAGTAGATTCGCTGTTAGCAGATTCAAGGGCTGCTATGGATCAGGATGTCAGGAAGGAATATTACGATCAGGTACAGGATATCATTGTGGAAGAATGTCCTGAGATGTTCATTTTCCATGAAAATGAACTTGTGGGGTATAATACCGGGGTTATGGGTTATGCAATATATCCAAACGAGATAACCTTCCTCACCAGGGACATGTATATCGGGAGATAGTGGTGTAGATATAGGAATTCCAGGCAAAATGGTATAAAAGACATTTAGAAAGGAGCCTATCAATGGATGTTAAAAGCATTATCAGGTTGTACTGGGATAAAAGAAGCCAGACCTACGGTAAAAATACATATAGATCACCGGATGAAGCGCAGCACCTCTGGAAGGGCATATTAAAAAATGCGATTTGCACAGATGAGCGCCTAAGGATCTTGGATGTCGGAATAGGTACCGGATTTTTAGCTCTGCTTTTTTCTGAAATGGGGCACAACGTCACAGGTATTGATATCTCCAAATGCATGCTGAGTAAGACAAGGTGTAACGCTGATAAAATGGGATTAAATGTTGATCTGATACATGCTGATGCGGAAAACTTGCCTGTTAAAGATGAATATTTTGACATTGTGATTAACAGGCATCTTCTCTGGACTATACCAAATCCAGGGACTGCTGTCAATGAATGGAGCCGCACTGTGAGGACAGGGGGTAAGATCATTTTGATCGATGGAAAGTGGCACGATTATGCAATCGATATGCGTTTGCGTAGATTTATTAGCAAGATGCTCGTTTTCATGACTGAAAAACGGGATCCACGTCTATTCACGAGCCATTATGATAGTATAAAAGACCGCTTACAATTTTTTTATGGAAGTACACCAGACAATGTTATTGATTTATTCAGCAAAGCAGGATTAAAGAACATATCAATGAACAATCTTGAAGAACTTGAGAAATTTGAAACAAAAAACAGACCCCTGGCATATAGAATTGCAAATAAACCATCACTTTATTTAGCAATTGGGGAAAAATAACATAAAATTCCAGTGGATCTAAACAGCAGGTTTAAACATTACCATAGGTACAATAAACATGCTTGGCTATATATTGAAACGGATATTTCAGTTGATCCCTGCACTGCTGTTGGTTTCAGTAGCGAGTTTTTCGATAATCTATTTTGCACCCGGCGATCCTGCAGAAACGCTGATGACAGGACCTGATGGTAATGTAAACCCAAAATCAGTAGAGGAATTCCGGACTAAAATGGGTCTTGATAAACCACTGCATATTCAGTATCTCATCTGGTTGAACAATGTTGTACACGGTAATTTTGGATACTCGTACCGAACCGAAAAACCGGTTTTTGACCATATAAAAACATCATTTGGAGCCACATTCAAGCTTGCAGTCGTAAGCCTGATCATTTCACTGATCATCTCGATCCCACTTGGGATCATCTCTGCGATCAAACATAATTCAGGCCTGGACATATCCTGTATGGTTGGTGCATCGCTGGGAGTTTCCATGCCAAATTTCTGGCTGGGACTGCTACTTATGCTGCTTTTTGGGATATATCTTGACTGGCTTCCTGTTGCAGGTTATGGAACTGGCGGTGATCTTGAACATATCATATTACCAGCCTTGACACTGGGAACTGGTTCTGCTGCAGTCACTGCAAGATTAATGAGATCGAGTATGCTAGAGGTACTCGGGCAGGACTATATACTGACAGCTCGTGCAAAAGGTGTGCCTGAATGGATGGTCATTGGCAAACACGCCCTGAAAAACGCCCTGATCCCTTTTGTGACCATGGTCGGCCTGAATTTTGGATATCTGTTAAACGGTTCGGTTGTGGTCGAAACAATCTTTGGCTGGCCTGGTATTGGCAGGTTGATAGTTGATTCAATTAACATGAGGGATTATATGATGGTTCAGGGATGCATGGTATTTGTTGCCCTTCTTTTTGTGACAGTCAATCTGGTCGTTGACATTTCATATCGATATCTTGATCCGAGGATCCGCTATGAAAAAGCATAACAACCCGTTTATGGATAATATCAGGCGGCTCAGTGATAGCAGACCGGCGACTGTTGGCGCTATTATTATCATGCTGCTTTGCTTCATAGCAGTTTTTGCGCCCCAGTTATCACCAAATAACCCGACCACGGCGTGTTTGGAAGATCGGCTGATATCTCCACTCACAGTACCCGAATATCCGCTTGGAACAGACCATCTGGGGAGATGTGTTCTATCCAGGTTGTTATACGGTGCCCGTATCTCGCTCATAGTAGGGATTATCGTGGTTGGTATATCCGCAATGATTGGCATTGCACTCGGGGTCATTTCAGGATATTATGGCGGGGGAATTGATGCTGTGATCATGCGTTTTGTTGATGCCACCCTATCGTTTCCAAGCATATTTTTAGCTGTAACGATCGCAGGTCTGCTCGGACGAGGGCTTCCCAGTGTTATAATCGCCTTGATTGTAGTAGATTGGACAGCTTATGCTCGTATTTCACGGGGTTCGGTACTATCATTAAAAGAGACGGAATTTGTGGAATCAGCAAGATCACTTGGCGCAAGCGACTGTTATATCATGACACGCCACATACTTCCGAATATCATCGGTCCGGTGATCGTGATAGGAACGCTTGGTATGGCTTATGTGATACTTTCAGCGGCAGCCTTGAGCTTTCTTGGTTTTGGACCACAGCCCCCAACACCGGAATGGGGTGCAATGTTGAACGCTGGTCGCATGTATATGCGGACAGAACCTTATCTTACAATCATTCCCGGAATTGCGATAATGGTCATGGTACTGGCTTTTAATCTCCTCGGAGACGGGCTGCGGGATATACTGGATCCGAAAAAAACGGTGATTGAGTGAACTTACTTGAAATAATCGACCTGAAAACCCACTTTCCAACTTCCAACGGCCTCGTAAAAGCAGTTGATACTATAGATATGAGTATCTCTGAACAAGAGACATTTGGCCTCATAGGTGAAACAGGCTGTGGTAAATCTGTGCTCGGACACTCGATTATACGTCTTTTGCAGTCAGATACAGTAATGAAAGGGAAGATAATCTACAAAGGAAAAAACTTGCTTGAGATCAGCGAGGCAGAGATGAGAAACATCAGGGGGGAAGAGATAGCAATGATCCTACAGAATCCGACAACGTCTCTTAATCCGGTTATTACTGTAGGGGAACAAATCGCTGAAGCTATCAGGTTACATCAGCGGCTGAATAAAAAGGATGCGAAACAAAAGGCGATCGAAATGCTCGAAGCGGTCAGGATACCGTCGCCGTCCCAACGGGCAAATGAATATCCACATGAGTTTAGCGGGGGAATGAAACAGCGAGTGATGATCGCAATGGGGCTTGCATGTGATCCTGCACTGGTCATTGCAGACGAACCCACAAAGGGACTTGATGTTACAATCAAGATACAGATCGTCGAATTGATGAAAGAGGTAACAGCCCAAAAGGCAATGCTCCTTATAACCCATGATCTCGGCGTGGCATCTGAAATGTGTGACCGTATAGCGCTTATGTATGCAGGAGAACTGGTGGAATATGCATCAGTAATTGAGATTTTTGAAAATCCGTTGCACCCGTACACCATAGGTTTTCTGGACTCACTCCCTGGCAGGGGACTTGTACCGATACCAGGTATGAGCCCATCCCTGATCGATCTTCCGGATGGTTGCAGATTTCATCCCAGATGTAGCCATGTGATGGAAATATGCAGACAAAAGCATCCCGGGATGACCGAAATGAAAGACGGACATTTCGTGAGGTGTTTCCATGCTTGAAGTTGAAGGATTAACAAAGTATTTTTCTTCAGGATTGAACAAAAAACGCTCTGTTAAGGCAGTTGATGGTGTTTCATTTAATATAGGTAAGGGTAAGACGCTTGGACTTGTCGGGGAGAGCGGATGCGGAAAAACGACGGTCGGCAGGTTGATCATGCGATTAATCGAACCAACAGCCGGGAAAGTATTATTCGATGGCATTGACCTTATTGCGTTGAACAGGAAAGAACTTCGTAATATCAGGCCGAGGATGCAGATGATATTCCAGGATCCTGATTCTTCGCTTGACCCGAGGATGAAGATCTCAGCCAGTATCGAAGAACCTTTGAGATTACATGGTACATATTCCAGGGACGAGAGAGAGCAGAAGGTTTTGGAATTGGTTAAAATCGTGGGACTGGGGCCAGAACATATTGAACGCTATCCATATCAACTAAGCGGTGGTCAGAACCAGCGCGTGGTGCTTGCACGGATTATGGCAATGAATCCGGATCTTATTATTGCAGATGAGCCTACATCCTCTCTGGATGTCTCGGTCCAGGCACAGATACTTAATCTTATGAAAGATATGCAAAAGACGTTTAATCTCTCGTATCTTTTCATCTCTCATGATCTTGATGTTGTCAGGATAATGGCTGATCATATTGCAGTCATGTATCTTGGACGACTGGTGGAGATTGGGGAAACAAACGATATTTTTAACAGCGCAAAGCACCCGTATACACAGGCTTTGCTGTTGGCTGCAACCAGATTGCAGCCAGGGGTCGGGGACGGAGCTGGACATGTGAAAGGAATAATTCTTAAAGGAGATACCCCGAGTCCGTTCGATATACCAACCGGATGCAGGTTTCATATGCGGTGTCCGCACCAAAAAGATGTATGCCTGAGTCAGGAACCGGAATCGTTTGAGGTGGGAGTGGGGCATTATGTGGCATGTCATTTTGTCTGACAGCGCAGAAGTATTTTTACCAATTGCAGTTTTGAAACGTAGGTTTTGAGCACGGATATCATTCTTTCACCATACCGTTTTTTGGACACATCAAATATATATATGTCGCAAATGTACAAAGAGCAACTGCTAACTCATTTAAAATTAACTGGATAAAGTCGAACATGTTGCTGAACTTTAATGTTTAGAGATTGTCGGAAAAGACTATTTTTCGAATCTTTCAGCTTTACTGTCTAAACTTGACAGGGTGCAGCATAGTGATTTAATTTCAACAATATTTTTGGAAGTTTCAGTTTAGGTGCATTTCAGGTACTTTTCTGACAATCTCTAAAAAAGATAGTTAAACAGGTCGAACAAAGTGCACTTGTTATCAATTCTATGAAGACCAATGTCATAATAGAAGCCATCATCGAATGACAGCGTTTAATCTTAATTTCAATCGTTATACCCCGCAGCTCTGCTGCGATTGGGATAAGCCATGGTCAACGCAACCTCAGTAGTCTGAGACATGAGATACCCCACAGCTCTGCTGTGGGGAGCTTCATTGAAGGCCAAGCGGAATACAGCCTACAAGCATATCAGAACACCCATAAGCAGGAAAAAGGTTGACTGTATTAGAAATTAACGATTGATTATAGGACAGATAGCTATAAATATAATAAAAATATCATTTAGTATTACTTTTTAATACTAATATTCATTTTTGTATTAAAAAGTAATGCTAAAATCTAATTTAGTATTACAAATATTGTAAAAAACTACTTGCTAACGCTTGTGAGTTTTTAAAGTACATACGAATAGGAGAGGATAGATTATGGGAAATAAAATATTCATAGTATTTGCTATGATTTGTGTATTGTTAGGGACAATCGGAATGGCAAGTGCCCATCAAACATGGATGGAGATTGATGCTATGTGCGTTGATCTTGATGAGAACGTCGAGGTTAGAATTACTGAAGGACACGGCTTTGTTAGCGAAGGTATACCACCAAATGATTTGTCAGCAGAACTGGTCGAACCTGATGGTTCAATAATTACTCTGGATAAAACAGCTGAAGATGAAATGTACTGGTATTCCGGTTTCGAAGCAGATCAAATCGGACTATATACCATTCTTGGGACCCATATAGAAGAATATTTTCATAAAGTCTATACAGGACCTGGATCGAGAGAGGATTATCCCACTTATAATTACACCTATTTCGAGGGTGAAGTTGACTGGGATGAGATTGATAAATCAAGGTGGGCAGATGACTGGCATGTAGTGCAATATTACAAACCATACAAATATCTGAAAACCTTTGTGAGCACAAATAGTAACTTCTACGGAACCGACAATGCTTTTGAACAGAAATTTGAAATCATTCCCGTTGATGATGTATCAACATTAGGGACTGGTGATTTTGAATTCAAAGTGTTATTTAACGGGAGACCGCTGCCAAATGGTACTGTAAAGATAAGTGGTACAAATAGTGAAGGCGCCGATGGAGTAAGTGCAATATGTGATGAAAATGGCAGGGCAGTACTTCCACTGAATTCTAATGGTGACTGGTTGATATCTGCCGGTGCAGCAGGCGATTACTGGGACGGAGAATATAATGGTGATTTCCCACACGGAGATTATTATTCTGAAGGAGACTTAGCTTTTGTAGGAAATACATATTCAGCAGCTTTAACGTTACTGGAAATTCGTGAGAGCAATACAGCTACCATGCGAACGAAAATAAGGCCCCAAATAGAGTTCAACATGAATCCGTCATACTTTAACTTTGGTGAACTTGACCCTGGTGATATGAGTGATGTTGAAACTGCTGTAATCCAGAATCTGGGATCAAAAGACCTAGTGATAAGTGTGAGTGTAGAAGATATGAGTGGATTATACACAACAGGACTTCAGATCGATGATACTTTGTGGAGTGAGTACAAAGTCGAAATCTTGAAGGACGATTTCGCTTCATTGGATCTACAATTGCATGTTCCTGGAAACTTTGTCGGTTCTGGTGAAATGATGGGAACAATAATCATCTGGTCAGAAGCTATTAATTAGATTCTGACTTTTTATTTTTTTTAGATATAAAATGATTTTTTCAATAAGGCTTTTAAATAAAGCATTTAATAATAGTAAGAATATGAAATTTAGAATTGCTGGAATTGGAATTTTATCAATATTATGTTACATATTTATCTTTACTTTATGTGTATCTGCCATAGGTATCGGTGTAAATCCTGCAAAACTTGAAATTGGAATTGAAAACGGTGAAAGTATCCAGAAGAACATTACCATCTCAAATCCGGATAATATAGACCTTGCATTTCATATATACACAGACGATGAATTTAATGACTGGATAACAATAGTTGAACCAAATTTTTCACTGGGACCATATCAGGAAAAGGAGGTATACATCCATTTTACACCATTGACAGAAAAAGTAGGGAGATTCAACACAACAATATATGCAGTTGCTCTCAATCCAGATAGTAACCTTAACCTGGGCAGCGGTGTAAAAATACCAGTAAATATAAATCTTGAAAAAGCAACAACTTCATTCTATACTAATCCTGTGATTATTGTATTAATCCTAGTTGTATTTATACTGATTTTTCTTTCTATGAGATATCGAAGGAACTCATGATGGAAGAAAAATAAGAGACTTTTTATTATTTTCTGGTCACACTTATCAATCAGTTCTGTTAAACGCGGATAATGCATACGAAATCTGCATTTATCTGCGGTTCGTTAAAATTCAAATGACCAGAAGGAATTAAAAAGTCTCGAAAATATCATGACAACAAAAGTCATGACGTGTTATCCCGATGAATCTGCAAAAATATTGCTGAATATGACTATACCGGATTCCCTGTGGTATCCCATAAAAACGAAGTTGTGGGAATAATAACAAGAAGGGATGTCATAAAATCAGGATATGCCAGAACCGGATCTAGCGATACACACGGAACAAGACCCGGAGATTCAACAACAGTTGAAAAGATTATGTCAACCCCACCATATACAGTATCACAGGATACACCGATATTGAAAGCTATAGAGATGATGCTCCACTACGATACTGGAAGGGTCATTGTTGTCAATGGAAAAACACCGGTGGGGATCGTGGACCGACAGGATGTGTTGCGGGCTTGTCTGGTTGGCACAGGTTCCGAAGTTGAATAGTACAATGGAATTTTAGCATGGATTTTCTCGAATAACCAAACACTTATTACCAAATCGGTCTTAGTTATTGATTGTAAGGAGACTTACATGGTGGCAATATTTTACAAATACGGCACCTAAAATTTTAATCATATTTTCAATAGGAATATTCGATAGAAAATTTAGATAGAAAATTTAGATAATAATCTTCGGTAGATGATTTAGATAATAATCTTCGGTAGATGATTTAGATAATAATCTTCGGTAGATGATTTAGATAATAATCTTCGGTAGATGATTTAGATAATAATCTTCGGT
>DQIP01000230.1 GCA_020793565.1 Candidatus Methanovorans sp. | reverse complement strand
TTGGAATTATATCATATGTTCTTAGTTTTGTTTGCATGATTATCACACAAAATAAAACTAAGAACACTTGTATTAATTGTAACTGTCAAACTTGGGATTTAATTAACCCTACACTATTACTTCCACCAGTGAGGTACCAATTATGAAGAAAGCAATCATAGAAACCGAAAAAGGCGATATCATCCTCGAATTGTTCGAAAAGGAAGCACCAAAAACAGTAGACAATTTTGTAAAACTCATAAAACAGGGATACTATGACGGACTTAATTTCCACCGTGTCATCTCGAATTTTATGATACAGGCCGGATGCCCTAAAGGCGACGGCACAGGCGGACCCGGCTACACGATCAAATGTGAGATCAACCCTAAAAAACACCTGGCTGGCGCGCTCTCGATGGCACACGCAGGAAAGAACACAGGCGGTAGCCAGTTCTTTATCACACACTCCCCACAGCCCCATCTTGATGGCGTACACACCGTCTTTGGTAAAGTTATCGAAGGCATGGATGTAGTCAACAAGATCAAGCAGGGCGACATCATGACAAAGGTCACGGTTGTTTAAGCGTAAAACCAGGGTTTTATGTATGTTGCCTGCACTCGCTTTTTTGATAATATATAATCTATAAGATTATGTATTTCGAGTTAATCCGACCTTAAGGAGGATTTTCTCGCAGTATATAATCTATAAGATTATGTATTTCGAGTTAATCCGACCGTAGGAAGGATTAACTCGGTGACAGGTCTTTTTTTTGTACATCTTTTATTTTACTTTCCTCAGGTATCTTCAAATTCCATTATTTTTTCCAGAATTCCGGTGTAAGCAGCACAATAACAGTGAATACTTCAAGCCGTCCAATCCACATATTTGCAATAAGCACCAGTTTTCCAAGTGGATGTACAATGTCATAATTTGCCATCGGACCAACCAGGTTGAACGCCGGACCAATATTTCCAAGAGTTGCAATAGATGCTGTCAATGAACTGACAATATCCATTCCCAGTACAGATAATATACCTCCACTGATGACGAATATCATAAGGTAAATAACTACGAAAGCGATAATGGATTGCATGACATCATCAGGTACACTCTTGTTGTTGAGTTTGATCGGTTTAATCGCTTTTCTGTGAATCAATTTAAACAGCTCACGCCGCCCGTATTTTAACAATAATAATATCCTTACGACCTTAATACCACCGGCTGTTGAACCCGCTGAACCGCCGATAAACATAACGATGAACAGTATCATACGTGCAGAATCTGACCACAGGTTAAAATCCACAGTGGCAAAACCTGTTGTAGTGGTAATCGATACTATCTGGAATACTGCATACCTTAACGAATCAAAAACCGTGTAATCCATATCACGCCACAGCAGTACAGTAAGCAGGCCACTTGCAAAAATAACTATTGCTGCATAAAATCTGAACTCATTGTCATTCACCAAACTGTTCTTGTTTACATATAATGTCCTGTAATGAAGCGCAAAGTTTGCACCTGCAATGAACATAAACAGTGTGATAATTCCCTCTATCATGGGGCTGTTAAAATATTTGATGCTATCTGTATATGTTGAGAAACCACCACAAGCCATTGTCGTGAATGTGTGAGTAAGTGCATCATATAATGACATTTTTGCAAGTAAAAGTAATGCGACTTCAACAAGGGATATCACAACATAGACCATCCAGAGAATCTTTGCAGTTTCCCTGATCCTGGGTTTTAGTTTATCTTCAGTAGGTCCGGGGGCTTCCGCACGGAACAACTGGCGTCCGGCAACACCAAGTTTTGGGAGAATGGCAATAAATAACATGATAATCCCCATGCCCCCTAGCCATTGTGTCATACTGCGCCAAAATAGGATACTCCTTGAATGGCTTTCAATATCTACAAAGACAGTTGCACCGGTGGTTGTGAAACCTGACATTGATTCAAAAAATGCATTCAGTGGGGAAATTCCATCAAACACAAAAGGGATTGCACCAAACACGGCTGCAGCGAGCCATCCAAGAGCTACGATCGCAAAACCTTCACGCTTTTTCCATTCTTCGTCTGACTTATACATAAGAGAAAGAACAATGCCGGTTAAACCTGTTAATGCAACTGCAACAATAAATGGGTACAATGATTCCCCATAATAAAATGCTACAAATAGCGGAACGATCATTATCAGTCCGAGAAAACGGAGCAATCCACCCAGGACATTAAGGATTATCTTATAATTCATCAGAATCACTTGATCTACTTGAACAGGCGCTCAACATCAGAAACTGCAGACGGCAGTGAAAATACCACTACGCGGTCCCCTTCCAAAATCACATAATCGCCACGAGGTACAATGGTTTCACTTTCGTGAACTACCATGCTGATAAGCGCCCCTACCGGAAATTTGATCTTTCTTAATGGTTTACCTGCAATCTTCGATTTATTTGATACTGTATATTCAATGATATCGGCTTTTTCACCTTCAATGGTTGTAAGCGCTTCTATACCGGTTCCCATTGTTAATTTCAACACTTCATTAACCGTTGCTTCCCTTGGACTGATTGCACTGTCAATGCCTACCATTTCAAAAAGCATTACGTATTCGGAACGGTCAGCTCTTGCGATAACTTTTTTCGCACCAAGTTGCTTTGATAGAAGTGCACACAGCATGTTCTTTTCATCGCTGTCTGTAACTGTGATGACCACGTCCATTTCATGCACACCTTCTTCCTTTAACAGGTTTACATCTGTTCCATCGCCATGTAGCACAAGGATCTCCGGCAGTTCATCAGCCACACACTCGCACCGTTCCCTGTTGTTGTCGATCATCTTAAGGTCCACATCATTTTTGTTGATCAACTTTGCAAGATAAAATCCTACAACACCCCCGCCTATGATCAAGATCTTGCTGCGCTTTCCGGTAACTTCGCCAAAAAGCCCGCGAATGTCCTTCATAGCATCGGGTTTTCCAATAACCACCATATGATCGTTTGCTTGTATAGTGTCAGCCCCATGCGGGATGATAACCTCTGCATTCCTAAATAGCGCGCTCACAATACAACAGTCAGACAATTGGAGGTCTTGCATCTGTTTTCCGACAAGTATATTGTCAGGTCGGACTACAAATTCCATCATTTCCACTTTACCGTCTGCAAAAACCTCTGAATCAATGGCAGAAGGGATAGATAGAACATCAGCCACCTCTGATGCAAGGGCAAGTTCAGGACAGATCATGATATCGATACCTATCTGTGTGCGTTTTGCCACAGGCCTGTCAATGTAATCAGGATTCGTCACCCTTGCAATCGTTTTTATTGGTTTTTTACCTTCCACTAGAAGTTTGGAAGCCATGCATGCAACAATGTTCACTTCATCATTTCCAGTTACCGAAACCAAAAGATCAGCATTTTCCAGAACATTTGAAAGAATTGACACATTCGCGCCGTTGCCATGGATCACTTGTACATCAAGTCCATCAGCTTTCTCACATGCATCCTCATCAATGTCTATGATAACAACATCGATTGTCTGGTAAAGGGATTTTGCAATGTGATAGCCAACTTCACCTGCACCAATAATAACAGCTTTCATAATATTTCCTCGAACCAATGAAATGATATTAACGAGAAAATCCTCGCTAATGCCCGGATTTACCCGGAATACATAATTCTATAAAATATATACTACAAGAAAATCCTTATTAATGCCATGATTTACCCTGAGTACACAATTTTACAAATTATAAAATAAATACACCATATTACAGAATACGTCTATTATCAGTATTAGTGTTTAAACTTTACTCTACAAACACAACAATTCGAATAAAAACAATATGTGAATAAAAACAGGCATCAAACGCCATATCTACAATATAATAATTTGGAATTTGGAAACTTTTTATTGTTTTATGGAATAGTTCGGAAAAATGCAGGAGGCGCAGAGTACGCAAAAACTAAAAATCAAAGCAACTCTGCCCTTTCTGCGGCCTGCACACCCCGAGACGTAGCAGATACTCAACTCCGCAGGAGGTGAGTGTCTTCCAAAGTGAATTATTTTGCCACGATCCATTTATTCGGAAGACAATAAAAAATATCGAATTTGACGGAAAACTATACCTCAAATGCACCTTTCACTTTCTCGAATATACCCTTACCGCTTTTGCTTGATCGTGTGCTGTTGCCACTACTGATCTTATCGAATTCTTCAAGCAGGCGTTTCTGCTCACTTGTTAATTTGGTCGGTGTCTTGATGAACACCCTTACGTGCTGGTCGCCCTGTCCGTGTCCGTGAAGATGCGATATCCCCTTACCTTTCAACCTGAATATTGAACCTGTCTGTGTCCCTTTTGGCACATGCATCTTGACCTTGCCATGAAGGGTATTTACCATAACATTTGCCCCAAGTGCGGCCTGGGTGAAGGATATAGGTATCTCGCACACAATATCATCCCCAACACGTTCGAATTTGTCGTGTGGTTTAACGTGTATCACCACATAAAGATCACCTGGCGGTGCACCCGGACTTCCTGCTTCTCCTTCGCCGCGCACCTTTAGGCGCATACCGTTATCCGCACCGGCAGGAATCTTCACAGATATTTTGCGAACCTTCTTGATCTTACCTGAACCTTTACATGCAGGACATGGGGATTCGATGATCTGCCCCTTTCCATGACAGACATTACAGGTTGCAGTTGTCATAAAACGCCCGAACGGCGTGTTCTGCACACGATTTGTTTGTCCGCTTCCTTGACATGTAGGGCAATTCTTAGGGTCTGTTCCCTTCTTTGCACCACTGCCACCGCAGGTATCACAGTTCTCAGCCCTTGGTACATTGATCTTTGTTTCGGTTCCGAATGCTGCATCCTTTAAGGTGATCGAAAGGTCATATCGCAGGTCCGAACCTCGCACTGGCCCCTGTCTTCGGTGTCTTCCGCCACCGCTTCTAAAACCTCCACCGCCTCCAAAGAACATGTCGAATATATCACCCACCCCGCCACCGAAATCGGCATTCCTGAATATGTCTTCTGTGGAATAATGACCGTCTATACCGGCATGTCCGAACCTGTCATATTCCGACCTTTTATCCGTATCCGATAAGACTGCATAGGCTTCGGATATCTCCTTGAACTTTTCTTCTGCATCAGCTTCTTTGTTCCTGTCAGGATGGTATTTCATGGCAAGTTTGCGGTATACTTTCTTAAGCTCCGCTTCTGGCACATCTTTGGAGACGCCGAGTATTTCATAATAATCACGTTTGGTCGACATGAAAAGTTCCTTGTATACCTATAAGAAGAATATACAGGACAATGCATTTTAAGTTGCATCATCCTGCGTTTTATTTTATGTTGTTCCTATTTGACCTGTGTAAGTTGCCTATTTATCTTCATCGACGACTTCATAATCTGCGTCAACTACTGTCTCTGCGGATGCATCCTCTCCTTCAGGAGCAACTTCGTCACTTTCCGCAGCAGCCGCAGATGCTTCATCCTGGGCTTTCTGGTACATTGCAGCAGAGACCTCATATATCGCAGTCTGGAGTACTTCGGTCTTTTCCTTGATTGCATCAATATCCTCACCTTCAAGCGTTTCCTTGAGTTCGGATGTTGCTGCCTCAATTGCAGATCTCTGTTCATCGGTTGCGATATCATCAGCTTCTTTCAATATCTTATCGGAAGCATTCACAAGTGCTTCTGCACTGTTCCGTATTTCGACCTCTTCCTTGCGCTTTGCATCTTCCTCGGCATGCAATTCAGCATCCTGTACCATAGTCTCGATTTCTTCATCAGACAATCCACCCGGCTTCATGATAGAGATCGACTGTTCTTTTCCGGTTCCAAGGTCCTTTGCATTCACATGCAGGATACCGTTGGAATCGATATCGAATTTGACTTCTATCTGCGGGATTCCACGAGGTGCAGGTGGTATGCCATCAAGCATGAACCGACCAAGTGTCTTGTTCGCAGAAGCAATTCCCCGTTCACCTTGCAAGATATGGATCTCTACAGATGGTTGGCTATCTGCTGCTGTTGAGAATACCTGGCTTTTCTTTGTAGGGATTGTTGTGTTACGCTCAATGAGCGGTGTTGCAACACCACCAAGTGTCTCAATTCCAAGGGAGAGTGGAGTCACATCAAGCAGGAGTACGTCTTTCACATCTCCTGCAAGCACACCTGCCTGGATCGCAGCACCAAGGGCCACAGCCTCATCAGGGTTGATGTTCTTGTAAGGATCCTGGCCCGTGATCTTCTTTACAGTGTTGAATACTGCAGGGATCCTTGTAGAACCGCCGATCAGGAGCACTTTGTCGATATCACCTGGCGTGAGTTTTGCGTCCTTGAGTGCCTGTTTCATGGAAACCAGTGTCTTATCTACAAGGTCTTCTGTCATCTTGTCAAACTGTGCTCTTGTGATATCAACGTCAATATGTTTTGGCTGCCCGTTCGCGTCTGCAGTGATGAACGGCATGTTCACGTTTGTGGAAGGAACACCTGATAGTTCGATCTTTGCTTTCTCTGCTGCGTCCTTTAAGCGCTGGAGTGCAGCTTTGTCAGTGGATAGGTCGATACCTTCTTCCTTTTTGAATTCTTCGACCAGGTGATCAACGATACGATCATCAAAGTCATCCCCGCCAAGTTTTGTGTCACCGCTTGTTGAGAGTACTTCAAATACACCCTCTCCAAGTTCAAGTAAGGAGACATCAAAAGTACCGCCTCCAAGATCGTAGACAAATACCTTCTGGTCGCCTTCTTTCTTGTCAAGACCGTATGCAAGTGATGCAGCTGTCGGTTCGTTGATGATCCTCATTACTTCGAGTCCGGCAATGGTTCCGGCATCCTTTGTAGCCTGTCTCTGGGCATCATTAAAGTATGCAGGCACGGTAATTACAGCCTGTGTGATCGTCTCGCCAAGATACGCCTCTGCGTCTTCTTTCATCTTTCTCAGGATCATTGATGAGACTTCCTGGGGCGTGTGATCCTTGCCATTGAGATTTACTTTGTAGTTTGGCTCTCCGATGTGTCTTTTGATAGAGCTTACTGTGTTGTCAGGATTTGCGATCAACTGTCTTTTAGCGACCTGTCCTACAAGTTTCTCACCTTTCTTTGAGAATCCAACAACTGATGGAGTTGTTCTTCCACCTTCGGCATTTGGGATTATAGTAGGCTCCCCACCTTCGATTACTGCCATGCATGAATTGGTTGTACCAAGATCGATTCCAAGTATCTTTGCCATTTTATTACCTCTTGTTAGTTTGTTTGTAAGTATAATTTTGCTAGTTGTTATTCGTGATTTGCTCTTTTCCAGACTTGTTCTAATTGTTTTCCGGTTTTCTCGCAACCGTGACCATTACAGGTCGTATAACTTTTGAATGTAGCATGTATCCGGGTTTGTGAACATCGATGATAGTATTATCAGGGTAATCAGTGGTTTCAATGTGCATCATTGCTTCGTGCAGGTGCGGATCAAATTCTTCACCTTTGCATTCGATCTTTTTAATCCCTTCTTTTTCGAGGATCGAGATGAACTGTTTGAGCACCATTTCAACACCATCGACTACGGATCCAATATTGTTTTTATCTGCCGTTTTTGCAGAATCCAGTGCGCGTTCGAAATTGTCACAAACTTCAAGCATCTGCACCATGATGTTCTCAGTCGCATGTTTGCGGAATTCTTCCTTTTCGCGACTGCTCCGTTTCCTGAAATTATCAAATTCGGCACCAAAACGCAGTAGTTTGTCTTTAAGCTCTGCGATCTCATCGTCGCTTGATAGCTCTTCAACTTGTTCACATTCTCCTTCATTTTCCGATTCAGGAACCATGTTATTCTCTTCAATATTTTCCTTGTCCATTTATTCATATCCCCGTCTGGAACGCGTAAAGCTGACGTCCTAGTGCAACAAATGATTGTTTGTACTTCTATAAAAGCATTTCGGTACATGCAGTATCTGGTAGGGGGGATTTTCCCACTATATCCCCAAACCCTTACGCTTATCCTTGATCACTTCCATTATCATTTTGGCTGCCTTTATCGGATCGCTCTCAACTGCAAACTTACCACCAACATAATTCTCTGCACTTCCTGTTAGAAGTTCCACAACTTTTGAACTGCCTATAATCGCAGGAGGAAGCCCAAGAACAGTATATACGCCGGATGCAACTGCATAAGCCCCTATACTAATAGCCTTCTCACTCATCCATTCAGGTGCTGCCGCTGCGGCCGGAAGATCAGAGATGTCAACGCCAAGTTCATTTGCAATCGAAGCTGCAACGACAAGTATCCGGCTTATATCAACACATGAACCCATGTGAAGAACAGGTGGGATCCCAAGTGGTTTGCAGATAGACCTTAACCCTTCCCCTGCCATATCCACCGCGTCCGGAAGTAAAAGCCCTGCTTTTGCACATGCAATCGCACTGCATCCTGTTTCAACCACAAGAACATTATTCTTGATCAGCGATTTTGTCATCTCAACATGGTTCTTATCCTGCACTATTTTGGGGTTGTTACAGCCAACCATAGCAACGATTCCCATGATCTTCCCTTCCTTTATTGCATCAATCAATGGTGTTAAACTTCCACCGAGTGCTGCAATAATTGCCTCAGCACTGAATCCTGCCATCATATTGACTGGATTTGATGGCACAGATAATCTATTAGGATTGCGGTTTTTAAAGTTTAAAATAGCCAGTTTTACGATTTCCTTTGCAATATCAAATCCTCTTGCCTCATCAAACTCTATATGCTCAGCGTTCGGGAATTTTGCCTTCGGTGATGTTGAGATCAGGAGTGTGTGATAACACTTTGAAACTTCTCCAAGTGACGGCATGATACATTGCACATCTACAACCATCGCCTCAACTGCACCTGTTACGATTGCCAGCTCCTGGTTAAGAAAATTTCCAGCAACATGAATTCCCCGCCTCATCAAAAGTTCATTCGCAGTACAGCACATCCCACAGAGATTGATACCATCAGCTCCTTCTATCCTTGCAAGTTCCACAAGTTCCGGATATTCTACTGCTTCTGCAAGCATCTCGGAGAGGATCGGTTCATGCCCATGTACCACAATGTTTACCATTTTCTCATCAAGCACTCCGAGATTCACCTTAGACATCACCGGTTTCGGTGTTCCAAAAAGAACATCCGAAAGTTCTGTTGCAACCATGGAGCCACCCCAGCCATCTGACAATGCTGTCCTGAGTCCTTGAAGGATAAGGCTTGTATAATCATTATCGACCCCTATGTGAGTTCGATGCATCATCTCAACGATCTCCCTGTCGATTCCTCTTGGCAGAATTCCCAGATCATTCCAGAGCTCCTGTCTTACCCTGGGTGCACGCTTAATAAACTGCAACCTGTTCTTTATTGTCCCAAATTCGTCAAGAATTGCAAGTGCAAGCTCTTTTGCAATCTCATGCTTATCCTTACCCGCAGTCTCGATTTCAAACTCTGCTGCAAGAGTCATTAATTTTTTTTCATCATTGATATCATATCCGGATGTTTTTTTCTCTGCTGCAAGGAGCAAGGTGTGAGCTATATCCCGGCCGTGATCTGAATGTGCTGCAGCACCTGCCGCAATCCCCCTTGAAAGGTTTCTCGCTGCGATCGTATCATAATTTGCCCCACAGACTCCTTTTATGGCTTTCGTTGCATATGGTCCTACCCTAAGATGCAGGGGCAAAGAAGGATGGGTAAGCCTGCAAGGACCCATATTGCAAATTTTACAGCAAATACCAAGTTTACCGAAGTCGCAATTATTTCCCTGCTTTTCAAAGCGGTCCCAGACAATTTCAACTTTATCCTTTTTTGCTTTGTCTATGAGTGGTTTCGCTGATTCATCGATCGTCTTTTCAGATATCATATATTTCACATTCGTATCTCAATAGAACATATACTTTAATTTTTTGTTTTCATCGGTATTTGTACATAAGTACTGGAGTATGCAGGTTGTTTTTTGTGATATATCCATCAAAAAATGTCGTGACATATTGAGATCCGGAATAATATTGTTCCAGGGCGTGATTAGCAAATACTTAAGATATGTCACAATGCAAATAGGTGGTCGGTAACATACATGGCTAAAACAATTGTTAAAAGTATGATCGGTGAAGCGTTTGTGGCCGAAGGGGCGAGGTTGCATATATTGATCTTGTGATAGGTCCAAAAGGCGGCCCTGTTGAAACAGCATTTATGAGCTCACTGGCAATGCCCAGGCAGGGACAAACTCCTCTTCTCGCAGTCCTTGAACCAAACCTTCAGCCAAAACCTGCGACCTTAATCGTAAACAAGGTAACTATTAAGAATGCCAAACAGGCAATTTCATGTTCGGGCCCGCACAGGCTGCTGTGGCAAAGACGGTCATGGACTCGGTGGAAGCAGGTCTTATCAACAAAAATGATGCAGAGGATTTGCTGATAATTGTTTCAGTGTTCATCGAATGGGATGCAGAGGATAAAGCCAAGATCTATGAATATAATTACGAAACAACGAAATGTGCCATCGAACGAGCCATAAAAGGGGAACCTCGGGTCGAGGAAGCCCTTTCAAGGAAGGATACTGCCACACACCCATTTGCATAGATCATTGTAACGGTTCAGCCATGCATAAATGTTATCGATTGGTGGAATGGTCCACAAATAGTTAATTGCACATAATTGTCAAACAACTTTTAAATCTATGGATATGGACTCTGTACAAGAAAGCACCCTTCGGGTGCTTTCTCGTAATTTCATTCGAGTTACGACTACCCATTTTTTTATCCGTAATGATACGATGATTAGAAATCGTAGCATCTTTTACTAAAAATATAGTAAAAATAACTTAAATCATAGGCCTTAAATAGTATCAATTATTACCCATGTACCGTTAGTGATCATAAATTTAGAACAACGGAAAGGCATGAAAATGTTTGAAATTGAAAAAAATAAACTGTGGAATAATACAAAGGCCATAAGCCCGATCATTGCCACCATTTTAGTATTATCTGTGGCTGTGGCTGCCGGTGTTGGATTGTATTTCTGGTTCGACACGTTTCAGGAAAGTGCGCAGGAACAGGTAGGCAATTCCACAGATTTGCAATTCGATGTCTTGAAATCAAGTACTATACCTATGGTTGTGACGATAGAAACAACACAGAATGTTCCATATGTAAGTGCAACCTATGACAAAAAAGATGGGTATGACGAGAAGGGTTTAATATCGTACACAGGGTATACATCGTCGTCTCCGTATTATACAGGTATTTCATATAACGATTCAAATACAACGGTATATGAAGATGAACGTTTTGTCCTCGAAATACCAATTCAGTTCAAAGCAAATGCCAAATTGCATGATGTTAAAATTAAGGTAGACCTTGATAATAGGAAAGTTACAGAAAGTTATTATGCCGGTGGCAGTATGCCAAATTTAGGTTTCAGCCCATACTGTATACATCTGGATCGCAGCAATGGTTATGCACTCCAGTATTATGATAGTACTTCGAGTTCATGGAAGAAATTCGTAGGAGAGTTGCTTCCGAACTCTGATGCTATAACATTCGATGATGCAGGGTATGCCTATAAATTCGATGGTAGCAAACCGACTCTCAATCTCAGTGATTTCATGACTGTCACCGTACCTGTAGACTACGATCTTGGCTCAGCAGAAAACGACAACGGAATCTACAATGTATCAAATCTTGATACTGTAACATATCCAGACCGCCAAACAGATCTTGGAAGCTATTATAGCGGTGATAACGGTGTGTTCATGTTCACTGGGAAGATCATCACAGCAGAAGGCAAGGAAAAACATGCTCGCAAAGTCACTGTTGATGGTACGGAAACACCATGGGTGACCGCCTCGACCCTTTTCAATAGCAAACATGCAAGCAATTCTGATGCACAGGACGCATACCTTATAAGCAACACTTATCCGGTTGGTGATTTTAATGCAGGTGATATCAAGACTGCTTATGTGTACATATATGTCAACTGGGCCAGGTTCGATCCCGATACAGGCAGGGTTGTTGCTACAGTACCAATTGAATTCAGCAGTGCTGACGGTTTCAGTAGTTTAGAGACTGTAACCTTCACGTTGTATGAAGGCAGTATGGCATAAATACAAACAACACTAAATTGGCCAAACGGGAGTTTGAATGCTTCCACCCTTATTTTTTGGCAATCCTTGATGAAATTCAAGTGCCGTAAATCTGGCAAACACCTATAAAAAATATGAACTATATGGAAAGATATAAAAAGTGATTGAATGAACAAAAATAAACATGTGAACTGGAAAAGAAATTTCATAACCGGCATCTGTTTTGCTGCGGCTCTTATGGTATTTGCGGTGCTTCCCGCCCAGGCGCAGCAGCCAGCAGTCAGTATAATCGCGCCCGAATGGGTAGAAGGAACTACCTGTTATGCTACAGTAGAAATAAATAACATTAGTAACCTTGACGCAGGACAGTTTGACCTGTCTTTTAATTCAAGTGTCCTGAAAGTTGTCGATGTTGGGAATGGAGACATTCAGGGGACCGAAATACCCGTGCAGTGGAACTCAATAGAGACCGGTATGATCAGGGTGATCTTCAATCTGGAAGGTGTTACCGGAATAAGTGGATCAGGACAGTTAGCTAAAATCGATTTTGAAGTGGTAGGACCCGGAGACAGTACCATAGGCATTTCCAATGAATTACTTGTTAACACACAGGCTAACAAGATAAATGCGGACTGGGGAGTTACTGCTGCAACAGGTGCACATAAATCCACACCAGGATTTGGGGCAGTGTTTGCTCTTGTGGGTTTAGTCGCAGTTTTCTGTATGGTTCGGTCCAGTAGGAAATCATAGAGTTGTGTTACATGCCAGGTAATAGTTTCTTACTGCATATATTTTATAAGTATATCGTGCGAGTTAATTCGACCGGAGGGAGATTCTTCTCGCTCGGACTGGTCACAACTGTGCTTTTACTGACCTGTGTACCAGCCGCAGCATCAGACTACACGCTTGGTATATTCGGTAACGCGAACGAAGATGACACCATAGACATGCAGGATGTGGAATACACTGAACACATTGTTCTGGGACTTAATGACCAAACACAACTTGCAGACGCGAAGTATGACGGTGAGATCAATATCCTTGACTGGACGCAGATCGAGCTGATCATGCTGGGGCAGGAGAAGGAACTTACGTTTCTGGATGATTATGTTACAGGGAATGATCCCAATGGAAAGCCCATAACGATCAAAAAGCCAGTAGAACGTATGATCGTTCTCAGTACCTATGCTACCGAGGCGGTGCGATCGCTAAGATCCACAGATCGGATCGTTGGCGTTCCCACTTATTTCGTCACGGACCATGCCGGTTTTTTCACGGAACTCGTTAATCTACCAACGATTGGAAGTGGATTCAAACCTGACATCGAGAGTGTGATCGAGCTTGAGCCAGACATGGTTCTTGCATACGCCACATTACCAAAACCAGAAGAATTTGAGGAACGTCTTCCTGAAAGTATTACTGTAGTTCACCTGGATTTCACACGGGCTGACCGCATGATCGAAGACTTTGCAAAGCTCGGGTATATCCTTGGTAAGAGGGACGAGGCCGGAGAGATTGCTGATTTTTACAGGGAGTTTGACAACAACATCAACGAGCAGGTGGGGAAACTGCCAGATAATGAGAAACCTGGAGTATATATTGAGTCTATATGGAACCCTGAAAGCAAATACAAGGCGATTGGCAAGAATACAGGGACAGATAAAACAGTTACAATGGCAGGCGGGGAAAACATCGCTGATTTTGATGACTATAAAACAATCGATGCCGAATGGGTGATTACACAGGACCCGGATGTTATCGTTGCGCAAGTGTTCACTGGTATGGGTTGCGGTTATGAACATGATGATCCATCCGGATTGAAAGCGGTGAGAGAGAGTATCATGAATCGCCCTGAACTGGCCGGGGTCACAGCAGTGAAGGAAAACAGGGTTTACTGCATTTCAATTCAGGTCACGACCAAGCCAAGGTACTTTGTAGGTGTTGCATACTTAACGAAATGGTTCCATCCCGAAATCTTCGCTGATTTTGATACACAGGCGAAGCATGAGGAATATCTTGAAAAATACCAGGGAGTGCCATATCAGGGTATTTATGTATACCCGGCACTGGCGTAGAATTGATGATGATGAATAAAAGGTTTTGGTCTGTATGAAAATATGGATACTGGCTGGAATAACACCAATTATGCTGCTGCTTTGCTGTACGCTGCCAGCAGCGGCATCAGATTACACACTTGGCGTTTTTGGAAATGCGAACGAGGATGGTACCATAGATTTGCAGGATGTAGAATACACTGAACGCATTGTTCTTGGACTTAATAATCAAACACAACTTGCAGATGCGGAGTATGATGACAAAATCAACATCCTTGACATGACGCAGACCGAGTTGATCATATTTGGAATGGAGAAAGAACTTACGATCATAGATGATGTTGAGAGAGTCGTTACGATCGATATGCCCCTGGAACGTGTGATTAGCATTGCCGGGAGTTATGGTCCTGAAACGTTCTGCGCTTTTGGCGTGCAAGACGGACTTGTGGGGGTTGCCGATTATGCAAAGGAGAACGCTCCGCATCTCAACAGTTTCCTGGAAGATATACCAGGGGTTGGTGGTTCCAAAACGCCTGACGTGGAAAAGATCCTGGAACTAAAACCACAGATCGTACATTCTTATGCATGTTACTACCAGCTTCATTCCGAGAATCTTGAGGCGACACTAAATGCCGCGGGTATAAAATTGGTTCCAATTGATTTTCACAAGGCAAAAACACATCACAACGCAGTTATGACAATGGGATACCTGCTGAACAGGAGAGAAAGGGCTAATGAACTTATCGACTTTGAGGATGAGCACCTTGGTCTCATAGAAGATCGAATCCGGGGTTTGACAGATGAACAAAAGCCACGTGTGTATTTGGAAAGTTACCTGGATTATCGAACTTGCGGTTCCGGTGGTTATCTACATGATGATGTTCTCATTCCCTGTGGTGGTATCAACATCTTCGAAGATGTGACAGGTACGATTTATATTGACCCTGAGGCTGCAATCGAGAAAAATCCACAGGTGATTATCAGAACTATTCACGAGGGAATGGTTCCTTCGGGATATGGTGTGACTAATACCAGTTCAATGGGGGAGTTGAGAGCGGATACTATGAACCGTCCCGGTTGGAATCATCTTGATGCTGTCAAGAACGGACGTGTGTATCTCATCAGCACGGCGGCATCATCAACGCATGCATCCGTATTTCATTCATATTTTGCCAAGTGTTTGCATCCTGAATTGTTTGGGGATATTAACCCCGAAGCGATCCATGCAGAATGGTTCGAAAGATACCTCGGTATTGGGTATGATGGCGTGTGGGCATATCCGCCGCTGGAAAGTTTATGAAAATTAATAAAAATAAGGTGATGATTATGAAAACATTTGTATCGATTGGAATAACCATAATGCTACTACTTTGTTGTACACTGCCAGCCGCAGCATCTGACTACACACTTGGAATTTTTGGAAATGCGAACGAAGATGATACAATAGACGTGCATGATGTAAAATATACCGAACTGATAATACTCAATGACAAAGGCAAAACAGAACTTGCAGATGCCAGGTATGATGACAAAATCGACATCCTTGATGTTATACAAGTTGAACTGATCATACTCGAAAAGGAGAATCAATTAACACTAAAAGATTCATTGGACAGAATCGTAACAGTGAACACGCCGGTGGAAAGAGTGATCGCTCTTGGTAATTACCGTACAGAAGGCGTAAAGATCATTGGGGCAAGTGATAAAATCGTTGGAATTGACAGTGCTTTAAAATCAAGTCCTCATTATTTTTCGGAATTGTTAGATCTACCCCAGGTAGGATCCTGGATGAAACCTGACCATGAAGCAATTATCAGTCTTACACCGGATATTGTTATCACTTCAGCGAATAGCAAGCGAATTGTTGAACTCGAGGAAAAACTCAAGCCTGCCGGTATTACAGTGATCGGACTTGATTTTTACAGGACTGACCTTGTGAAATCGGAAGTCCGAAAACTTGGATATGTCCTTGATAAAAGGGATGAAGCAGCTACATACATCGATTGGCGGGAAGGGTATGAAGACCAGATAAATAATTTTGTCAGCAGTCTGCCAGAGGACGATAAACCACTGGTTTTCATGGAATGGGGATCAAAGGAACCGGCCAGCACATATGGTGGAGGCAGTAGTGGTGATACTCTTTGCAATGTAGCAGGTGGAAGAAATATATGCGGCGAACTGCCACAATACCCGAAAGTGGATTATGAATGGATTCTGAATGAGAACCCGGATGTAATTATCAAATATGTAAGTTTAGGTGATAACTGGGGTTGGAATGACACAGAAGAATCGATTGGATTGATAAGCGATGTTGTCGGAAACCGCCCTGGATGGGATGGGATAACTGCGGTGAAGAATAACCGGTTTTACGTGATCAGCTCCGAGATCTCCTGGGGATGTGATGACATGTCTGCAATTGCTTACATGACTAAGTGGTTCCATCCTGAACTTGATATTGATCCTGAAAACATTTACAGGGAATATCTTGAACAGTTCATGGGTGTGCAATATCCGGAGGAACTGATGTTTGCCTATCCGCCACTGAAGGAGATTTGATGGGGATAAATAAAAACGAGGTTAACTTTATGAAGGCAGGAATACTGGTCGGAATTGCGATCATGCTGCTGCTTTGCTGCACGCTGCCAGCCGCAGCATCCGACTACACGCTCGGCATCTTTGGTAATGCGAACGAAGATGATACCATAGACGTTCAGGATGTGAAATCTACCGAACTGATCATCCTCAATGACAAAGGGCAGACACAATTTGCAGATGCAAAGTATGACGGTAAGATTGACATCCTTGACCTGACACAGATCGAACTCATTATACTCGGAAGTGAAAATGAGTTAACCCTTATCGATACTGCAGATAGGATCGTGACGGTGAAAAAACCGGTAAACCGTGTTATTCTACTCAGCAAATATTGTGTTGAAGCAATACAGATATTTGGAGATCAAGATAAAATCGTTGGGATTTCCAATCCGATTACAGAGAACACATATCTTCCGGATCTCAGTAAATTACCATCACTCGGTATGGCAAAAAATCCAGACCTTGAAGCAATAATCAGCCTTTATCCGGATCTGCTGATCACATGGTGGTCTCCAACAATTTTAGAACTTGATGAGACGCTTCCGAATTGTATTACTGTAGTTGACCTATCATTTTCCAAACCACATATTTTGGTCGAAGAAGTAACAAAGCTTGGTTATATCTTTGGTAAAAATAAGGAAGCGAGTTATTACATTGATGATTTCCACGATAAATACATTGATTACATCAAAGCAAAGACCGAAGTTTTGTCAGATGAAGCGAAACCAAAAGTTTACGTAGAGTGTAATAAGCCTTACAAAACTTATGGTTATACAACAGGTGCACACCAATCGATCGGTCTAGCTGGTGGAACAAATATATTCTCAGATCTAAAAGGCATTCCTGTCGTCGATCCCGAAGCGATTGTGGTGAGAAATCCTGATGTTATTATAAAGGGTGCATATGCAGATTCCGGATATGATGTAGATAATTCCTCAAAAATGAAGGAACTAAGAGATGAAATCATGAGCCGCCCCGGATTTGCCGGAATCGCTGCAGTGAAGGAAGGAAGGGTTTACGTGGTAGATGCTAACCTTCATTACGGGCTTGATTACCCCATAGGTATTGCGCATTGGACAAAATGTATTCACCCTGATTACTTTGATTTAGATCCGAAGGAGATACATCAGGAATTTATGACCGATTTCATGGGAGTGGATTATGATCTGGACGAGCACGGCGTATTCGTGTATTATCCGGATGAGCACCCGGATGGAACGTAACAACATAACAGCAGTAGAAACACAGTAACAAACAAATACGGATGATGCACAACACAAAATTCACAGGGTGTGTTCGCCCGGTTTTTGGTTTTAGGAGCATTTAAATGAAAACAACAAAAATAGGATTTGTAACCGGATATACCGGAGGAGTACTCCAGTTGCTTGGCAGTGTAACAGGGGAGTTGAACGAACAGGGATACCCGATCGAGGTACAGGCGAGGTTTCAGGCAACTGAAATCGATGATGCGTTCTGGGACTGGTTCAAAAATGAGGCTGATGCGATATTTTTATACATCAATGCGAGCGATGAGAGTTTTGAAACCATCAAAGAGACTGTTGCACAGGTAACTGTACCCGTATTCTCCATCGGAAGTGAGCCACAACTGAGCAATGTTCCAGCCGATGTACTGGCATCGGCACAGCAGTACTACACGTACGGCGGTGCTGCAAACATGGAGAATCTTTTACTTTTTATATCAAACTACTGTGGCAAAACCACAGCAGAATTGTCACCGCCACAGGAGTTGCCATGGCATGGAATATACCATCCGGACGCTCCCGCTATATTCGAATCTCCTGATGATTATTTTAAATGGTATCCGAAAAAAGGGGAACACACCGCAGGTCTCCTGTTCCAGCGTAGCGGATGGCTCGAAGGCAATACTTCAGTATACGATGCGGTTATCAGGGAGTTTGAACAAAAAGGCATCAATGTGGTCCCTGTTTTCTCTCACGGATTCGAGAATACAGATGCCGGAATCGAAGGTAATGATGTTATCCTGAATAGGTATTTTACCAAAGATAATAAAACCGCAATTGATATTCTTGTTAACTTCCAGATGTTCTTCCTGATCCCGAGGGCGATAAAAGGATGGAGTGAACATTCCACAGATGGTGTTGAGATACTAAAGCAACTGAATGTGCCGGTCATTCAGGCAGTAACATCTTACTACAGAACTGAAGAAGAATGGAGAGAGAGTAAAGACGGACTTCATCCATCCGGGATTGTGGTGAACATCGCAATGCCGGAGTTCGATGGAATGATCGAGCCTACGATCACCGGAGCGGTGGAGAAAGTAGATGAGCCAACAGTTGGTGGAGTGTACAACAAACACGTACCTGTAACCGAGCAGGTTGAATTCATGGTTTCCAGATGTGCAAAATGGCTTCATTTAAAGGACATGCCAAATTCAGAGCGCAAGGTTGCACTCGTTTTACTCAATTCACCATGCAAAGGCGTGGAAGCCACCATAGGGACAGCACTTGGACTGGATTCACTGGAGAGTGTCGTTCGCCTCCTTCACAGGATGAGAGATGAGGGTTATGATCTTGGAGATAATATTCCGGAGAGCGGAGATGACCTGATCCACGAGATCCTTGAAAAAAAAGCAATAAGTGAATTCAGGTGGACCCCACTGTCCGAGATCGTACAGAAAGGCGGATCGACCATGCTGCCCCGTGAAAAATATCTCGAATGGTTCTCCGGATTTCCGGATCGTATTCAGCAAGAACTCATCGAGACGTGGGGCGACCCGCGATCCGATCTTTCTGACAAAAGCAAAGCAACATCCTCCGAATCCGATCTAAAAGATATGGAATGGGCAAAGCTCAGTATGGGATTGTACGGTGATAACATCGTAATACCCGGGCTCAGGTTCGGGAATATTTTCATAACGATCCAGCCAAAGAGAGGCTGCGCTGGTGCAAAATGTGACGGGGAGGTCTGCAAGATCCTCCACGACCCGCTCTGTCCTCCGCCACATCAATGGCTTGCTGTTTACAAATGGATCGAGTATGAATTCGGGGCAGATGCGATCGTACATGTTGGCACACATGGACTGCTTGAGTTCCTGCCCGGAAAAGTAGTTGGCTTATCAACAGAATGCTATCCACAGCTTTCAATTGGAACCATACCTCACCTGTATATCTATAATATTATTAACCCCATGGAATCAACAATAGCCAAGCGCCGGGGATATGCTACCATGGTCGATCACCTGCTTCCTGTGATGGCACCGTCCGGACTGTATGAAGGACTTGAAGACCTGGGCGACCTGCTTTCTGAATATGGGAAGGCAAAGGTCACCAATGATAATACAAGGCTTCACTCGATATTCCATCTGGTAGTTGATAAGGCAAAAGAAGTGAATCTTATCAAGGATGACCAAACGCCGGCTCATCATGAAGAAGATGAACGAGACAGGGTTGTAGATGACCTGCACGGCCAGTTAACACTGCTGCGGGAGACCCAGATCAGGGACGGAATGCATATACTGGGTAATGCGCCAACTGGCAGGGACCTTGCGAACATGCTGGTTTCGATACTCAGGTTCGATGTTGGTACATATCCGTCTATAAGAAGATGCATACTGGAATGCATGGGCTTCTCGTATGAGAATGTGATCGAAAACCCAACCGTGCTCAATACATCAGGAAAGACGAACGGGGAACTGCTGGATGAGAGCACTGATACGGCTGTCAGGATCATGGGGGAGATTATATCGGAAATGGAAAAAGATGTTGAAAATAATGTTGAAAAGGGTATTGAACTTGATGATGAATTAGATGATGGTGTGATCCTTGACATTTGCAGCAGATCCATCAAAGATATTGCTGATCGGGATAAACGGGATATATTGGTCAAAGTCGTCAGGTTTGGGATGTCGCTCATCCCTAAAATCGTTCACGGGACTGAAGATGAAATAAACAACCTTCTCCGTGGGTTTGAATCAAATTATATTGAATCCGGACCATGTGGTGCTTTGACCCGCGGCAAGGTCGATGTCCTTCCGACAGGAAGGAATATGTATGCAATTGACACTACGAAAATTCCAACCCGGGCGGCATGGAATATCGGAATGAAACTTGCCGGCGTTTTATTGGAAAGTTATATGGAGGCGGAAGGGAAGTACCCTGAAAATATCGGTTTTGTTCTCTGGAGCGCAGATATCTTCCGTGCAGACGGGGAGGAAGCTGCCCAGATCCTGTATCTTATGGGAGCACGTCCGGTATGGCAGGAAAACGGTACAGTAAAAAGTGTAGAGGTTATTCCACTCGAAGAACTTGGACGGGCACGGATCGACTGTACAGTCAGGGTTGGCGGGGTCCTGCGGGATGCCTGCCCGAATATTATGGAACTGATCGATGATGCTGCGCAGAAGATCGCAGTTCTTGATGAACCCGATGAGATGAATTACGTGCGAAAACATACCCTTGAAAAGATGAGGCGGCTGCTTGGTGATCATGATGCTGAGACTGCACAGCGTCTTGCAACGTACCGCGTTTTCGGCGCAAAACCGGGTACATATGGCATAGGTGTAACTCTTGCGATCTTTGCATCTGCATGGAAGGAAGACGCTGACCTTGCAGATGTTTTCATCGGCTGGAGTGGATATTCTTATGGAAAGGGCACATTTGGAGAAGAAAATCATGCAGAGTTTGCAGACCTGTTGAAGTCAGTTGATGTTACCTACCACAAAAAAGACTCAGACGAGCTTGACATTCTTGATTGCTGCTGTAACTTTGGATTTCATGGCGGTTTTACGATTGCTGCAAAGCATATTTCCGGTAAGGATGTCACAGCATATATTGGAGATACCAGGGATCCTGAACGCCCGGTGGTGCGTGATGTAGGGGACGAGGTCGAGCGTGTTGTGCGAACAAGGCTTCTCAATCCGAAATGGATCGATGGTAAAAAACGACATGGATATAAGGGTGCTGGCGATATCTCTAAACGTGTGGATCACGTATATGGCTGGAGCGCAACAACAAAACTTGTGGATAAATGGGTTTTTGATGACATCGCAGAGACATTCGTATTCGATGAAGAGATGAAGGAATGGTTTGAGGAAAACAACCCTTATGCACTTGAGGAAATGACGCGAAGACTGATAGAAGCAGTGGAGCGTGAACTCTGGAAACCTGATGAAGAAACGCTACAGAAACTCAAGGAATCCTATCTTGACATAGAAGGTGTTATGGAGGAAAAACTTGGCGTAATAGACGGCGATTTTCAGGGTGGCGAGATCACAGTCCTGAACAGGGATGATGTTGAATCATGGGATATTAAGATGTCAGGTATCGAGAAAAAATGGAAGAAAGTTGCTTTTGTAGATGATGCAGATGGTATATAGCGGAATTTATCAATTACTCACCAGTGCAGCAGGACTATCGTTTAGTTTACTCAGCAAAACCGTACCGTTTATGATAATCGGTGTGGTTTTTGCAGAATTTATCATTGCTTTGAAGGTTACGGATAAGGTTGCATATCTTGCCAGGCCGATCTCGAATTTTGCCAATTTGAGAGATGAATGCGGAGCCAGTTTCATGACTGCATTCATATCCCCGACATCTGCCAATTCGATGCTTGCTTCTTTTCACAATGACAAACTGATTGAGAAGAAGGAACTTTTTATAGCTTCTATGATGACATCTTTTCCGGCGATTTTAATGCACTGGCGTGCGCTGCTTCCAGTGCTCATACCTTTGCTGGGTATGACCGGTATTATTTACTTTTGTATACTGGTGCTAATCGGATTCATCAAGACATTATTTATTATGCTGGTAGGAAGGGTCCTTCTGGAAAAAACAAGTTGTGAGCCTGTAAATCATCCGGTAGAAATACGTCCGGGGATAAAAGAAGCTTTTAAGATTAGTTTACAATCCTCGAAAAGTATCCTTAAGCGAATACTGGGTATGACTATCCCTGTTTTTTTTATTGTATGTGTTCTGATAACAGCAGGAGCTTTTGATGTGCTTGCGGACCACCTGGCATTTGTATGTGTATATTTTCCAATACCACCTGCAGGATTAAGTATTATTGTGGCACAGTTTGCAAATTTTATGGCAGCTCATTCGACAGCCAGCACCCTATTGTCAACCGGAGTGCTCACAAGTAAAGAAATCATTTTGACGTTGCTTGTTGGTGATGTTTTATCGAGTGTTACAATGGCAATGAAATTCCTGATACCATACTATGTTGGAATATTTGGTCCCAGGATCGGGTTGCAGATACTTGCAATAGCAACTACGATAAGAATCGCGATCATGCTTGTGATAATATTTACACTGGCATTGTTTTTATGATGTATATCCTGTCTGTTATGGGATGATGTTATGGACCAGTCTAATTTTCCAGTTATTTTTATTTTCAGTACGAGATTCTGCGGCCATAATACCATATTCACCGTTAAGTATATACATCTATGGGTGTATATGCCCATCTAATGGAAGGAATATTAATAGCATTCACAGTACCTACTGGCAAAGACAAAACCAAAGCAAGTACATTCGCTAAAGCATTTTATGGACAAGAAACAAGTTCACATCAGGGAAAATACAGATACCGCAGACATGGATTGTTGGATGATATCGCATACAAAAAACTAATACGGGGGGTAATTATTGTCCAGATGAAGGATGAAAAGAGAGTACTAAAATTTTTAAAAGAATATTCTGCGAAATTTTTTACTCGTGTCGTTAAGCTCAAAGAGGAAGATTGTAAAGCAATGAAGTTGCAGATTTGATGATTTTGTCCCAAGGCCACACCAAGGCAATCCTATATATAGTCCAGACTGTCATAGTCCATACTTATGATAAGACCCTTCGTCTACGACAAGCCTGTAACAAACCCGATTTCGTCAATCGTGAAAGGAAACATAATTGATCCTTGACCAGATCAGAAGCGTAAAACACGGTGCCAGTATAAACCTTGCTGTTCTTGGACCAAGACGCGTTGGTGAGACATCCATTATCAAAAATGTGATGATGGAGTTTGAGGACGATAAGGAGATCATCCCGATATTCATAGACTGCCTTTCGATGCCATACATGCGGCGCCTGTCGAATGTCATAACAGAGGATGCAAAGACATCCTACATTGAAAAAACCGGCGATGAAAATGATTTATGTTGTAAGATGGATAGTTTATGCAAGACAAAAATAGATTCTACTTTGAATATACTATATAACTCGAATGGACGGCCAACAAAGAATGAATGATAATACTATCTTGGAAGAAAAAAAGTTGAGATTTCTTATTTTTTTACAATAAGTATTTTATTTTCAATATTTTCATCCATTCCAGCAAATGCAGCAGTAGGAGATTTAATATTAGATTCTAGAATAATAATTCCCTACGATAGTTCATATGGAGTAACTATATCGTGTACTACATTACTAAAAGAAGGATATTCATTATCAATGGATTATGTGGTGTATTCACATCCTTTTGTAGCAGACTTTACTTTATACAAGAATGAAAAAATTATAAAAAACATGAAACTAAAGGAAGGAAATTATTTTTATTACAATAAAACTATTGATAAAATAGAATATACAATTATTGAGTCAAAGTTCGATGGAATATTTCTCGGACATAATAATCTAGTCGTCTTCAAACCTTTTTATCAATATTCTGACGGATCGACTGTTATTGAACCAGATTTTGTCTCTACTAATCTAAATCCAAAAACAACTGAGTTTCCTTCTGAAGAATGGAATCGAACATTTGGTGGAATATATGGTGACACCGGGAGATCTGTTCAGCAGACTTCAGACGACGGATATATTCTTGTAGGTACTATTAAGCGTCTAGATAGTAAAGGAATGTATTCGAATGATGCATTGATAATAAAAGTTGATGTAAATGGCAATGAACAATGGAACAAGACTTTTGTAGATTTCAGGGTTATCCCCTCCGTTTTACATCTTCATGATGGCGGTTATATGTTAGTGAGCATTGAAAAGATTATAAAAAGTTTTACTGTGCTAGTCAAAACTGATGTGAATGTAAATCATCTACCTAAACAATATTTTTTTGATCTTGGAAATGCTCAATCAATTCAGCAGACCTCTGATAGCGGCTTGATTCTTGCAGGTATGACGACGGGGGCGCATAGGACCGGAAGTAATGCATGGCTCTTAAAGACCGATGCAAATGGAACTAAACAGTGGAGTAAGACCCTTATATTAAACGGGTCTGGTACAATATCTTCTGTTCGGGAGATCCCGAATGGAGGATATATACTGGCAGGAGATGCCTCGTATCCTGAAGATGCCTGGCTCTTAAAAACCGATGAAAATGGAACTGAACAGTGGAACAGGACATTTGGCGGAGCTGGTTCCGACTTTGCGTATTCTGTCCAGAATACGTTGGATGGTGGCTATATTCTCGCAGGTGAGACGAGGTCATATGGGACAGGAGGTGATGCCTGGCTTTTGAAGACCGATGCAAATGGCAATGAGCAGTGGAACAAGACTTTTGGATTGGATGGGCATGATTATGCTTATTCTGTTGTGCAGACCTCAGATGGAGGATATGTAATGGCAGGTGCAATCGACACAGCTAAGAATCCTGATTTTAAAGGTCAGATACATTATTGTAATTTTGATGCCTGGCTCTTAAAAATTGATGTCAACGGCAATCTTGAGTGGAGCAAGACCATAGGGGGATTGAAGAGAGATGTGGCCAGTTTTGTTCAGCAGACATCAGATGGTGGATATGTAATTGCAGGAACCTCGGAATCATATGGGTCTGGAGGGCATGATATCTGGCTGGTAAAAGTTGCAGGCATGGAGGTAGATACTACACAATCCCAGGTTATTATACCAGATAATAATGTCACAGATAATAATGTCACAGATAATATCCAAACAAGCCCTGGAAAATCCATACCCGGTTTTGAATTTTTAGGAGTGGTCTTCTTAGTTCTAATAATACTGCTTTCAAGAAGGAGAATACTCTGATGGTATGCTTTGATGCATAAAAAAGAAAGACAGAGATTGTCGGAAAAGTGGTGAAATCGAAACAATTTAATTAATATTTGTAAGTAAAACGCTATGCTGCGTTGTAAGCAATTTATTTAATAAGTTACAACCCCCCCTAAATATGGACTTTTCCGACAGTCTCAGATAATAAATAAAACCGAAATCAAGAACAACTGCGGAAATGCAAGATCCTTGAGTACCCTCCCCCGGGCAATTAAAACTCACACTAACACATCTTCGATCCTGCCAAGCGCTTCCCGGATCCTCTCCTGTGAGGTCGCATACGATATCCTTATGAAATCCTTGCCGCTTGCACCAAAAGCAGAACCGGGCGTAACAGCAACATGCGCATCTGCAAGCAATTTCTCGGTAATTTCATCACCGTTGCCGTATTCGCTGACATCGGCAAATGCATAGAATGCGCCTTCCGGTTTTTTGCACTTGATACCGATCGAGTTTAAGCCGTCAACCAGAATATCGCGCCTGATCCTGAACTCTTTCACCATCTCCCCAACAGGCTCCTGCGGACCTGTAAGCGCTGCAACACCGCCATACTGCGCAAAAGTTGTTGCACTGCTTACGGAATGGGAATGTATCTTTAGCAGACCCTTTAAAATATCAGGTGCTGCGGTTACATAACCAAGACGCCAGCCTGTCATTGCATACGCCTTTGAAAAACCATTCACAGTGATCGTGCGCTCATGCATACCGTCCATCGCGCCGATACTTACGTGTTCAATGCCATAGACGATCTTCTCATATATTTCGTCAGAAAGCACAAGCAGGTCATGGTCGATAGCAAGGTCTGCGATCTGTTTTTGAATCTCCTTTCCAAACACGCCGCCGGTAGGATTGGATGGGCTGTTCACAACTATCATGCGTGTCTTGCTGGTGATGCTTTCCTGGATATCATGCGGGGCAAATCCATTATCAGGATCAGTTGGCACCCATACACTATTTGCACCTGCGAATTTGATGCATGGGTCATATGATACCCATGCAGGATCGAACAGCAATGCCTCATCGCCATCATCAAGTACCGCCATCATGATCTCGAATATTGCCTGCTTGGCACCTGGTGTTACAAGGACATCCGATTCGGTAACATCCAGTTTGTTCTCAGTGCACAATTTATCCGCAATGGCGCTCCTGAGTTCAGGAATGCCGGCAGATGGTGCATAGTGTGTCTCTCCCCGGTACATTGCATCCGCTGCCGCATCACAGATGTGTTTTGGTGTATCAAAATCAGGCTCGCCGAGACTGAAACTTATGACATCAATGCCGTCTCGTTTCAGTTGGTTTGCAATATTTGCGATCTTGATCGTTGCCGATTCTTCTACACGCTTGAGTCTTGAAGATGCCATGATAACCACACAATTTCAGTATTTCCGGATACTTGCTGAATAGTAATAAGTTCAAAGACGCTGAACCAGTTTGACCGCTGCTTCAACAGCACGTTTGGCGTAATCCACACGCTGGTGTGCTTCCATTCGGGTCATGCCTGGTCCGGAAATTCCGAGTGTCACAGGTTTTCCGAACTCCAGTGAAAGGTCCATGATCTTTCGTGAAGCCTGCTGCACAACTATCTCATCATGTTTTGTTGCACCTTCTATCACTGCACCGATCGTGACAACAGCATCGATATCATCCTGCTCACATAGTTTTTTGATCGCAAGCGGCATATCATAAACGCCAGGAACAAGAATTGTCTTTTTGACGTCTGCTCCTAAAAATTTAGCGTGCTCGATCCCAAGAAGTTCCATCTGGTATGTCAGATCCCTGTTAAACTCAGCCACAACAAATCCTAAATTAATCGCCATGTATAATCTCCATTTAGTTTTATCAGCTTAAATGATATCTGTATTATATTTAAATATTCATATATTACTTATATGAAATGTTTTAAAATGCTGTCCTATCCGAGCAAATATTACATCCGAACCTGGCCAGCATCCTTAAATCCCTGCCTTTGCCCTGTTCCTGCAAGTTTTGTTAACTGCCCGGGTTTGATTACAAGCAGGATCGCGTTCAAAGCATGTTCGCGTGCACGGCTTTCCATAAGGAATGCCAGTTCACGCTCATCCTTTGCCTCATCTTCATGGACAAACACCTCGATGATATGCGTATTGGTCATAAGTTGTGCCATTATCAGTCCCGTTGAGGCTTCATGCGCACACACCTTGTCCTTTTCCTGTGCACCTGGCATACCAAGTGCTATCACGATATCACACCCTTCTTCTTCAATGAGTTTTTTGGATGCGACAGGAAGATCCTTGATACCGGGCACAGTGGCGCGCCTGATCTTCATAGGCATATTCTGTTGTATCTCATCGATTGCCGCACGTCCCATATCAAAGCGTGCGAATGTCGTATCCGCAATTCCGATTGCTGGCATATTAACCCAAATCCTGTTGAATCCTACCTATAAACTGAACGTAAACTGAACTGTAAACTGAACTGTAAACTGAACTGTAAACTGAACTGTAAACTGACACTTGCACTTAGAGAAGCGTATCCAGCACGTTGCTTGCTGCCTGGATGCCGGCTCCATGGCCGGGTACAACACCGCGTTTATGAAGGACGGTCTCAAGTTGCTGGATTGTAACCAGTATTTCATGTGCTGTAAAGTTACCCATGCTTCCGATCCTGAATATCCTGTCGCTCAACCTTGCCTGGCCGCCTGCAATAACAATTCCGCGTTCAAGCATGTCTTTCTTAATATTATTGCCGCCAACACTGTCAGGTGCTTTCATAGCAGAAACTGTATTTGAATAACTACTGTGTTCATTCAATTTTGGAAGCATGTCAATTCCCATGGCAGCGACTGCTGCACGAATCGCTTCCGCACCTGTCCTGTGGCGTTTGATCCTTGCATCCATTCCCTCTTCCCTGACGATGTTAAGCGCATCATGGAGTGCAAAGAACAATGGGATTGCAGGTGTATATGGGGTCTGCGTGCTTTCCTTGTCAGCACTCTTTTTGTATGCTTTAAGATCAAGATAATATGGCATCCGGTCTACATCATCCATTGCTGAGAATGCACGTTCACTGACTGATATCATCGAAAGGCCTGGCGGTGCTGCCAGGCATTTCTGCGAACCTACAACTGCAATGTCAACACCCCACTCATCGACCTCGACAACATCTCCGCCAATGGATGTCACACCATCCATGATAAACAAAGCATCGTATTTTCTTGCAAGTTTCCCGACTTCTTTTGCCGGATTCATAATGCCTGCAGAGGTCTCGTTGTGCACCAATGTGACAGCCTTTGCGCCTTCCGATAGTTTCTCCTCGACAATTCCAAGATCGATACCCTCACCCCATTCAAATTCCAGGGGAACCACGTTTCCGTATCTGCCTGCAATGTCCTTGAATCGCTCTCCAAACTTCCCGTTCTCAATAGTGACTATCGTATCATCCTTATTGATGGTACATCCAATAGCGGCTTCCATGGATGCACTTCCGGAACCGCTGATAACAAAAATATCATTCTGTGTCTTGAAAACACCTGCCAGAATTTCACGGCAGTCATCATACATTTCAGAAAATGCGGCACCCCTGTGGTTTATCATTGGCTTTGCCATAGCCCTCAGTGTTCTTGGTGCAACCGGAACAGGACCGGGCATCATTAATAATGTGTTTTCCAAATCCATAATTATTCTCCAAATTTACGATTATCTTGTAGTGTATGTATTATGGTAGTGTATGTATGTGGTAATCTATGAAGATCGTATTGAAATGGTATTACTCTTGCTTATTATATTAATCTCAATTCAGTTTGCACTCAGTAATACAATATACTATATAATTGTAGTTAACGTAATTGGCGATTGCGGTTGTCTTTGTTTTGTGCACAAGATCAGGCATGCAACAAACGGATTATATCGTGCTTTGTCACAACACCTACAACCCGTCCCTTTTCCAGCACCAGTACAGCAGGATTACTCTCAAGCATGTGCGATACAACACCGATATCTGTTGTCGGGGAAACAGTGAGGAATGATTCTTCCATCATGTTACATACTTTCATCTGGGATATTATGTCTGTTTTTTTGTTTGCCATCGATTTTATGATCAGGTCATCGGATATGCTTCCGACAGGAACACCATTATCAATAACAGGAACCTGTGAAAATCCGTATTCTTCCATAAGTCGCACTGCTTCATCCACCGAAATATCAGGAGTTGAGTGGATCACAGGCGAGTGCATGATATCTTTCACTAACATGTGCTCTTTCTCCGTAGCTTCAAAAGCATCAACTATTTTCCATAGGGTGGATAATCTTGGATCAACGTCACCCGATTCGATACGTGCGATCAAAGGCTGGCTGACTCCTGCACGTTTTGCCAGTCCGCTCTGGGTAAGACCAAGTTCAGTTCGTTTTTGCTTAAGTTCATCGGGTGTTGGAAGTTGCATATTATTACTGATAGTAATTATGATATATAATGTAATTGGATTTTTTCGGGACTACATATATATTTTCGAGACTATACAATTTTAGTTATGTAGGGTAGTATCTCCTGGACTTTTTATTATCTTCTGGAATGGTTCGGAAAACCGCAGAGAGCGCAGAGGCACGCAGAGAAAAATAAGCCCCCTCTGCGCCTCTCAGCGTTCTCTGCGGTGAATATTTTTTACCAGAATCCATTTATCCGGAATATATTAAAAAGTCTCGTATCTCCGGACAAATTCACATATGAAATCGGCATCCTTGGTCCCTGCATAGAAATTTGACAAGATGTGGTCATACCATTATTGTCTCCATGGTGATCCACCAACCTGTATCTCCATGTATGGCTTTTTTGGTGATAATAATTTAAATTATCGTATTTGTTTAAAGATCTTTGATACCGAAGTAATACACCAGAAGCGTGCATTCTCAAACCACTGGCGCGAACGATGACGTTTTCGTGGCATTTCAACATATATTTAAATATGGAATAATGCATCATAGCGTTTTTACATACCAATATATTGAAAATATACAGGTTTATTCGATCGAGGTGTACTTTTTTATAATGTTTGGAATACGCCGCCTGCGGCGGTATTGCTGCGCGGGGTCTTGCAATATGGGCTGTGCATCTGGATTTTATCGAAACCATCTATGCAAATACAAAGTATCAAGTCAAAATTTATGTTTTGCGCATATTTTGCATGATGAACGCCTAATATAAGGTTAAATCTCGACAAGTGACATTAAAAAAATTCGGTTGGAGATAATACGGAAATTGCTGACACATGATGTAATATTGTTCGATACGCGCATATGTACAATCTCTTCCGCCTTATTAGTGTTTCCTGCAGTTATATATACAACTGTGAACATTATAGCAACACATTCACAATAACAGTAATTTTATATTAATTTTGACAACACGATCCCACTGCTCGACCGGAGAATTCATTTGAACGACACAAGCATTGCATTGGCAATATTTCTTTTTTACTGGGTAATTGTATCAGTCCTTGACAAGCGCGGCACACTTGAAAAATATAACATAAGCACATATGGTCCTGTGCTCATGATACGAACCCAGCGCGGCCAGGATCTTCTAAACACACTGGCCAGGCCAAAGAGATTTTGGAGATTATTTGCAAATATTGGCATCCCACTCATGTTTGTGGGCATGGCTGCGATGTTCTTGATACTAATACTATCAGATATAGCCCTGATCTCGTCCTTTGGCAACAATATGATGCCGGAGCCTGGGAAATTCAATGAACCGCGAAACCTATTGTTAATTCCTGGCGTCAATGAGTTCATCCCATTCACGTGGGGACTCATTGCATTGATCGTTACGCTTGTTGTCCATGAATTTTCGCATGCCATTCTATGCAGGGTGGAAGATATACGCGTAAAATCAATGGGACTTCTTGTTGCTATTGTACCTATTGGGGGATTTGCCGAACCTGATGAGGAAGAACTGTTCGGGGTCAGCAAAGAGGAAAATGAATATGGGGAAATACGGACCGTTATCGATCCGGATAAAGTAGCAACCCGCAACCAGCGTGCACGGATTCTGGCAGCAGGGGTTATGTCAAATTTTGTAGTGGCATTTATAGCATTCCTGTTGTTCTTTGGTCCCGTTCTTGGAGCGATCGAACCCCTGAGTGATACGATGGTCGTTAATGTTACATCAGGTTCACCTGCATTCAATGCAGGATTGCGGGAAGGAATGGTGATCACGCAGATCGATGATAGATCAATTCAAAGTGCACGTGATATTATTTTATACACTAGCACAGTCGAGCCGAATTCAATTGTAAAAGTACATGCCGCGAAAGACATGGTTACTTCAGTATATGATATAAAAACAGTTGAAAATGTAGAAGAAGATATCACTGGTATATATGCAAAGGGCGTTGTCAAAGGATCACCTGCAGAGGACGCAGGTTTTGAAGAAGGGATGCACATGGTGAAAATTGACAATACATCAATGCATTCTGCCGAAGATTTCATTTTCTTCATGAATTCCACCAGGCCAGGACAGACGATCCATGTTGAGGTACTGCCGGTAAACCAGACACTTGAACAGGGTTCAACGATCGGGTATGACGTCGAACTGGCCCCATATCCAAATGGGGGGAATGAAAAAGGTTTCCTTGGTATATACTATGGTTCGGATGGTGTAAAAAGCACGCCTCTTGGAATTTCTGTCGGGGAGTTTCCTGCAAATACATATCTACAAATGCTCAAAAGTATACCCTCAATGCTGGATGGAGTCACCGGATGGATCATAATTTTCGGACTTCCGATCATTGGCTTTGCAGGTGAAGGGTTCCCTGGGTTTAGCGGTACACTTGCACAGTTCTACCAGCCTGTGGGATGGGGTGAACCGCTTGGAATCGGATTGTTCTGGATCGCAAATACGCTTCTTTGGGTTGGATGGTTGAACTTCTATGTGGGACTTTTCAACTGCCTGCCAGCCGTACCGCTTGATGGCGGACATGTCTTCAGGGACTATATGCAATCATTTATACTTCGTATAACAGGTGATGAAACAAAAGCACAGCGATTATCCGGTGCGATCGCAGGAACATTTTCGCTGGTGGTACTCGCATCATTCCTGCTGATGATATTTGGACCTTATATTGTACACGGGTTTTGAACATGCCTTTATCCAAATATATCGCAAAAGTAATATTTATAATATGAGCGATAATCTAATGTTGGATGCAATATAAAAATAGGAATGATGCCATGACATTTCCAAAACTTGGAAGTCACAAGCCAATTGCCGTATATATTGCAACTGTGATCAGTTTAACGATTATTTATGCTCTTATTTTCATTTATCTGGCAACGATGGAACACCAGACTGATCATGCAAACCTTCTAACCGGTGTTTATTGGGTCATATCCAGTATGACCACAGTGGGATATGGAGATGTGACCTTAACTTCAAATCCCGGCATGATATTTTCCATACTTGTCCAGGTATCTGGCGTGGTAATGATATTCGGCCTGTTGTTTCCACTTGTAGTTATCCCCTGGCTTGAGAGAACGATGATGATCAAGATGCCAACACATGCACCGGAAGGCATGACCGATCACATTATTATATGTGGCTACAACCGGATTGTGGAAACATTGATCGATGAACTGAAAGATCGTGGCATTTCTTTTATTATTGTTGAAGACGATGAACACCTGATACACGAATTAATGGAAAAGGACATACCCTGCGTATTTGGTTCATCAAGTGATGAGCAAGTCCTTGAAAATGCAAGTATCGATGCAGCGAAAATTGTCATTACAAATAAGTCAGACGAGGAAAATGCAAATATTGTGTTGACAGCACGCGAATTTACTGATGTGGAAGTTATTGCAATAATTGAGGATACATCCAAGGCAAAATACCTGAAATATGCAGGAGCAAGCAAAGTTGTTTCCCCAAAATCCCTGATAGGCCGTTTTATTGGTAAAAAGGCGGTAGATCCCTTTGTGAACAGGTTAACCGGTACAACCGAATTTTTTGAGGGAGTCAGCATTGTGGAATTCCCGATATACCAAAAGAGTTCATTGATAGGAATGACCTTGGAAAATGCTGCAATCCATGGGCGAACCGGTGCAAACGTTGTGGGAATATGGAAAGCTGGCAGTCTGTCTTTTAATCCGGATGCAGAATATATCATAAAAGATAATTCCGTACTTCTTGCAATTGGCACTACAGACCAATTATCAAAATTGAAGAATTTGACAAGGTGAATACTGACATACAAGATTCTAAATGGCGGATATAATTATGGAAAATGGACACCTGATCGTACTCGGGTATGGGGATGTAGGCAAGCAGGTCGTGGCTGTACTTCAGGACAGTGATGTTCGTTTTGTAGTTGTTGACATGAGTGAAAATGTACTTGAGGGTGCAAATTTTGATTATGTGATTGGCAATGGTGCAGATGAAGAGGTTCTAAAAAAAGCAGGATTGGAAAATGCATCAACAGTGATCGTCACATTGAGCAGTGATACGGATGTGATCTTTGCAACGCTCATCTCACGAGGCCTAAACCCTGAGTCTACCATACTTGCACGGGCGAATTCAGAGAGATCGATCGATAAAATATACAAGGCAGGGGCGGATTATGTGGCGTCCCTGTCAATTGTGGCGGGTCAGATGCTTGCAAAAATAACTGCAACATGCCTGGGTTGCGTGTGTAAGGATATTGATGAGGATATCATGCTCTACGAAGGTATCGATATCGAAAAACACCATGTGCACAAGGGTTCAGATCTCATTGGTAAATCTGTGGCAGAACTGGACATAAGGCATACTGTAGGATGCACAATTATCGGAATTGAACGCGATAAAAAGGTAATTACTGACATTGATCCTTCAATAGTGATCAAAAACGGGGATATTATGGCGGTGGTGGGAAGCAAACTGCAGGTGGCTGCATTTAAAAAGCAGTATGTCAAATAATAGGGTATGCCTATTTGTCAGGTAACTGCTTGTGCAGGATATGATCGAATGGAACCCATTATAATTGGTGTAATAGTATTCTTTGTTGCAGTGGTATTCTCAATGCTAGGACTTGGCGGTGGTCTTGTGTATGTGCCGCTATTCTATTGGCTTGGCATCGATATGCTTATTGCAATCCCAACAGCTATTTTGCTGAATGCTGTGACTTCAAGTTCAGCCGCGATTACATATGTTCGAAAAAAGATGGTTGATCTGCACACTGCGGCACCATTCATAATATCATCAACAATTGGTGCACCTGTTGGTGCTTATTTTACACAGTTCACACCAGTGGAAACCCTTCTTTGGACTTTTAGTGTTATACTTGTGTTTACAGGTGCAAGAATAATATTTTCAAAATCCGTTAAAGAAGGAAGCGAGACTCCAAACCTGGATTCAAAAAAGATTACAGTTATTGGAGCAGGGCTTGGTTTTTTGATCGGAGTGGCTGCCGGAATGCTTGGCATTGGCGGAGGTGTATTTATTGTACCGATACTGATCACACTTGGATTCGGGATGAAGCGTGCAGCAGCGACATCAGGATTTATCATAGTATTCTCATCGGTTTCCGGTTTTTTGGGACACCTTGGATCAAGTTACATGGATGTAGAATTAATGATATATACAGCCATAGCCGCGTTCATCGGAGGACAGGTCGGATCGCATCTCATGTACAACAAGATTAGATCAAAAACCATCAAACAGATGTTTGGTGTTGTTCTGTGGGTTATGGCAATCAAGATCGTAATTGGACTTATGTGATAGGAATTGTAAGTGGGTACTGTGATACGGAATGTTATAAATCAACATCCTGCGCGCACCCACTGCACTATACATTTCGCATATTGCATTCGCAAGACCACCAAGCTACATGTCATGTGCCGCAGTCACCTTTCCACTTCCCACAGCCGCAACCATTGCATTCATGATCTCAATTTTATTATTATCAGGGAAATATATTGAATAACACTTTCACTCCACTTGCCAAAAGGTATTATATAGTTAATGATATCTTATTTCAAGTGTATGGGGGGATGATGATGGATGGGATATCGGCACAGGAAATATTTTTTTCCGGTTTAGGGAGTCGGATCCTGTTTTTAAATCTTATATTAGTTTCAAAGAGTAAATCTTGTAAATCATCTTTAAGAGTGGAAATGATATGAGTAATGATAAGATCGCACCTAACATAAAAGATAACAGTTCAGATCTGGAGTTAATAAAGGTCGTAAAGGATCAGCTCAAAAAAACAAAGGAAGCAAAATTTGCCATAGGCTACTTCTTCCTGAGCGGTTTTTCACTGGTAAAAGAGGATTTTCCTGATAATTATGACGCTTCACCTTTTCTTAAGATTGTAATAGGAAACGAAACAATTTACCTGACCAAAGAAGAAATGGTTGCAGGTTATAATCTAAGGGAATTGTTCAAACAACGGATGATGGGGGATCTACAGACAACGGAACTTGGCGAAGACCAGATACGGCAACTATCAACACTGAAAGATTTCGTTGCTAACAACATCATTGATGTAAAGTTTTTTAACAAATCAAGACTGCATGCAAAATTGTATTTGTTTCTAACAAATCCTGAAGAAGAATATTCATCGCCTGATCTGGCTGTTTTGGGCTCGTCAAATTTCACATCAGGCGGTCTCTACCCTGAGTCGGAATATTACCTGTTAGATATCGTCTCCAAACACATCGAGCTGATAAACTACGACCGCTGGTCGGAACTTTACTGGAAGAACCAGCTTGATGAAAAACTCACCGCCGCCGGGGCGAAAAAGCTTGCGGCGCTTGAGAAAGCCAATATCCAGATGGTCGGGGATGTGTACGGATCGCTGCGCGGAGACGGGGAGGTGCAAGAGTGGATCGAGAGGATAAGGCGGGCATGAGTGGGTGCGTGTGGTGGTGGAAGAATGATGGCTGAAGATTACGATATGCCAGCAAAAAGCAGCATTCTCCTGTATCAGACAGGAGGTGGTAAGCAGCGCATTGAAGTACGGCTGGAAAATGAAACTGTCTGGCTCAGCCAGCGTCTTTTAGCAGAGTTTTTCCATAAAGATGTGCGAACAATAAATGAGCACATCAAAAACATATATGATGAAGGTGAATTATTGCCGGAAGCAACTATCCGGAAATTCCGGATAGTTCAAACCGAAGGAAAACGGCAGGTTTCACGCACAGTGGATTTTTATGATCTCGATGTCATTATTGCCGTGGGTTATCGTGTTCGTTCCCATCGTGGAACACAATTTCGTCAATGGGCCACTGAGAACCTCAGGGAATATATTGTCAAAGGTTTTACCCTTGATGATGAACGATTATCGGAGCCAAACGGCATTGAATACTTTGATGAGTTGCTTGACCGCATCCGGGTTATTCGGGCATCAGAAAAGCGTTTTTATCAAAAAATCCGGGACATTTATGCACTTAGCGCTGATTACGACCCCGTTTATCATCTCAGCAAGGAATTCTTTGCAACTGTGCAGAACAAAATACTATATGCCGTAACCGGAATGACTGCAGCAGAGATAATTCACAGCCGTGCCGATGCCAGCAAGCCCAATATGGGATTGACTACCTGGAAAGGGGCGGGACGCAGACGACAATTTACCAAACAAGATACTGAAATCGCAAAGAATTATTTGAACAAAGAAGAAATCAGCATTCTGGAACTGCTGGTCAATCAGTATCTCGATTTCGCTGAATTGCAAGCCCGGCAACACAAGATAATGTACATGGCGAATTGGAAAACAAAACTGGATGCTTTTCTGGAGCTCAATGATCGGGATATCCTCTCCAATGCCGGACGTATCTCCAGTGAAATCGCCAGGGAACTGGTTCATGTTGAATATGATGTATTTTCAAATAAACGACATATGATTGAGGCAAACAAAGCCGATGAAGAGCTGCGAAAAACAGTGGAAAAATTAACCGGCAAAGAATCAACAAATACGGATAATCAAAATGTGTAGTATATTTACCACAATCTGCAACAAGATAGGAAACGAGAGTGTCTGCAGGATGGAGGAAAATTGGAATTGATGTAAATTCAAATGATCAATTCGGACGCCGAATAAGAAAGAGCGATTACTCGCTCTCCCTCTTCTAAGAACCGTACGTGCGACTTTCACCGCATACGGCTCAAGCCTTTCATAACCCTTGTCGGGCAGCAGTTTTAAGTTTTGTGGTATTTAGGTTTTTTTTTGACTACAATGTTTATGCAATCATCGTTTTACTGAAAGATTTGTTGGTTTTTCTACGAAGACTGATTTTGTATCTTCGTAAATCGAAATATTCTTTATCAAGATAAGGGTTTTTGTCCAATTTAACATTTGGATGTCTGACAATTTTAGTATCAGAGAAACGTTTAAGTTCCTTTTCCTTCGTTGAAAATATCCATTTCCGCCCTCTCGCTTCATGCCAATATCTCTTAACAATCCACGATTTGGACTTTTCAGGATGTCTCCTTTTAGCCCATCTCCAGAGCATACCCCATAACCTATCATCTAATTTACTGAATATATCTTTAGATACCGCTGATTGATGATAATTCGACCAGCCAGTGACGATAGGATTGAGAATGGAAATAATATCTTCCTGTTTCCATGCTTTTCCACGTTTGATAACATCACTCATTTTCTGAGTAATTTTACCAATGGAATCCTTTGATGGTTTAATCAGGAGTTTCCCTTTGTATTTTCGGAAGTTCCAACCTAAAAAGTCAAAACCAGTGTCTATATGAGTAATCAGAGTTTTAGTCTCTGAAAGTTCCAGACCTTTTTCCTTCAGGAATGATTTAATCAATTCAGCAATTTCCTTAGCAGTATCTTCTGTATCAGTAGTCACGATAAAATCATCGGCATACCGTACAAAATTAACTTTGTGGCGGTCGTACCTCTTATATATTTTCCCGCTTTTACTGGTATAGTATTTGGATGCAATCAATGCTTCAATTCCATCCAATGCCATATTTGCCAGTATAGGCGAAATAATACCTCCTTGTGGAGTCCCTGATTTACTAGGATTTAGATGTCGATTATACACAAAACCTGCTTTGAGAAATTGTTTGAGTATTGACTTATCCATTGGGATATTGTCCAGTAACCATTCGTGGTTGATGTTGTCGAAACAGCCCTTAATATCGCCTTCCAGCAACCACTGAGCAGAATTCTTTTTGCTCAGACAGTTAAAGGCCTGTGCATATGCATCGTGTGTGCTTCTGTTTTTACGGAAACCAAACGATGTTCTGTCAGCAGTTGCTTCTGCGACTGGGCTTAATGCAAATGCATATAATGCTTGCATTGCCCTGTCGTGCATGGTTGGGATGCTTAAAGGTCGTTTTTCCTTCTTGCCATATTTCTCAATATAGACTCTACGTAATGGTTTGGCTTTGTATTTCTTGTCAGATAAATTAAGAGCAGCATTCATTTTGGCTTCAGGTGTTATCCACCTTATGCCATCAACTCCCGCTGTTCTTGTACCCTTATTTTGAGTTACTCTCCTTATTGCCAACATTTTCGCATAAAACGAATGGGTTAGCATATATTGTAATCTTTTAACCAGTTGCCACTTTTCTTTATTCACTGCTTTTGTAATCCTGACTTGCAGCCGATTAACACTATCATTGACTATTTTCCAATTGATATATTTCCATTGGATTTGTCGTCGTGTGTCTGTAAGTCTCTCACCTATCGGTGTCGTTGAGTATCTCACATTCATGGTTTGCCTCCATTCATACAATGAAACACCTTCGGTAAGTCAGCACCCTTTCGAGTTAAGGCAAATCTTGAACCTCTATACAACTCATTACAAATTGTCATTTGCTTTTTACCATTTCCTATACCCTCTGTGCCATCGTCGCCCCTTGCGAGGTTTCTTCCCGAAAATTCGGGAGCACATAGGGCTTACCAAGTTCTACACCATAAATAATTGTGAACACTTTAGGAGCCATCTGTAAGCCGAGAACCGTTTGTCCATTTCCCATAATGTCATCCCAGCCATAATGGTCTGATTCCGTACCTTTTGGTGTAAGCGTTTCAGTCCATTTCGCTTATTTCCAGTAACGACTCTTACAATGATTCAACTTTCGTTTCTCCGTGGTGTTCTTATCCTAACAGATTGTTTAATTTAGACTATCAAATTTCTCCATATTGTTCTGAGGACTTTACACCCCAGCATTACTGCTGACGCATCCCTCAGTAGGATTGCCCCAAACGGAAGGGGCAGCACAAGGCAATTTATGATGTAACTTCTTGTCGAAGGGGATGAACTGGATTAACAGGATGGGGCGAGCCATTTGTATCCTGTCGATCCTGTTCATCCTGTCCAATTTATTCCGGCGATGCGATTCCATATTTGACAAGTGAAGTCCCAACCATCGCACGAAGTACACGAATATCAAGCGGTTTTGCCCTGTCCGAAGTATAACTGCCATCATCCTTCAATTCATGCGCTTTTGGCTTGCCAAGTATGAAATTTGAAACCACCGAAAAATAGGGATTCTTGATTGACAAAGGAAAAGATTTTATCATAAGAAAAATAATCATATCATAATAAAGAGGTAAATAAAATGGAAGCGCTGACAATTGGTGTGGATCGGAAAGTAAAGGCACTGGTAAATGCGGGGTATTATTCCAGTGAATTAGAAGTAATAAAAGACGCCATAAGAAGTCTATTCAGGGAAAACGCAGAACTTAAGGTTAATGCGGCGATAGAACTGTATAAAGAAGAGGAAGTGTCCTTGAGTAAAGCAGCTGAGATGGCGGGAGTGACCACTATCGAATTTAAAGACATCTTAAGTAAACGGGGTATCATAAGGGAGATAGAAGCGAGACCAGCTGTAGAAATGGATCGGAAACTTAAAAAATACCTCTGAACATGATATTCGATACAGATATTTTGAGCATATTTGGCAAGATAGGCAGAGTCGATTTGTTGAGAAAATTGTTTCCGGAAACAAATTTACTAATTACTTTTGAAGTGTACAACGAACTTTTAATAGCAAAGGAAGTTGGGTATAATTTTGTTGACGATATCTTAAAGCAAAGATTCAAAATAATTCATCTGGACTCTGATCTAACTCTGGAGTATGAACAGATGAAAGAAAAATTAACAGGTGTCCATGCGGGTGAACTGACATCCATCCTGTTATGTAAAAAAGAGGGAATGGATTTTGCGACCAACGATAAAAAAGCGAAGATATATTGCAAAGAAATTGGTGTGGAGTGGTTAGATATTATCGACATGCTAAGGTTATGCTATCTCAAGTGCTTGCTAGATAGAAAAGAAATTGAAACTTTGATCTGTGAAATTGAAAAAAATGACAGGACGAGAATAACACGATCTGAAGGAATTTTTGCTGATGATACATAAATCCATTTTTACACTTCCTGCAATACAACCTTAACCCACAATCCCTGCACACCCCTATTCTGCAATCTATGCACCCTTGGCTCGCCCTAACTATCGCAGTGGAATTTGAAAAGATACTGTCCGGATTGTGAAACCAAACAATAGAAACGCTTAAATCATTAGACTCGCAATACTAAGTATTATGAGTCTATTCATCAACCGAACCGAAGAACTTGACTTTCTCGAATCCGAATATGCAAAGGATTCGTCATCACTCGTGATAATCTATGGAAGGCGGCGTGTTGGTAAAACAGAGCTTGCACTCAAATTCGGGGCAGGAAAACCATTGGTATACTATCTGGCCCAGAAATTGAATCTTGAACAGCAGGTTGACGACTTTCTGGAAAAGACATCCGAACAGATCGATATATACCAACCAAAGATTACAAAATGGGACGGGGCACTTAAATTCATTGCCGAGCAGATGAAAGGAAAGGGCAAGCCACTTATCATAATCGACGAAGTCCCGTACTTAATAGGAGGTAGCAATGCAGCCATGTCAGCATTTCAGGCGGCATGGGACCTACATCTTAAAGATGCCAACGTAATGGTCATTCTTCTTGGTTCAAGCATCGGCATGATGGAAAATGAAGTTCTTGGCTACAAATCTCCTCTCTATGGCCGATGGAGCGGGCAGATCAAAGTCGAGCCACTAAAATACAAACACATTGTACATTTCTTCCCGCAAAAAACCCCAAAAGAAATCGTGCAAACATATGGTTGTCTTGGGGGCGTGCCCGCATATCTTAACAAGTTCGATAATAATCTTTCGTTCATTGATAATGTAAACAAGAACATATTTCACAGGGCAACCTTCTTTTATGATGAAGCAACTTTCCTGCTGAAAGAAGAACTAAGAGAACCAGCCAAATACGAACTAATCCTTGAAGCAATTTCCAGGGGCAAGAATCGAGTCTCCGGGATATCAAACGAAACCGGCATACCTGTAAACAATATTCCGAAATATCTGCGTGTTCTCATAAGCCTTGGATTCGTAACTAAAGAGTGCCCCATAGTTCTAAAAAAAACACATGACATAAGAACAAGTTCTATCTACGCAATATCAGATAATTTCATGAAGTTTTGGTATACATACGTGTATCCGACAAGATCAATATTGGAAATAAACAGGGGTGCTGTAGTCTCAAAAATAAACAATACATATGACCGATATCTTGGTCATATTTTCGAAGACATCGTAAAACAATATCTCATCGACCGAAACGTTTCCAATAAATTGCCAATTGCTTTTGAAAGAATCGGGCGGCAGTGGGGCAATATCAAGGGAAAACAAAAAGGGAAAAACACGTATGAGATCGATCTTGTTGCACTGAATGAGAGTTCAAAAGATATCTTATTCGTTGAATGTAAATGGCAAGTTCTAACTAATAATAATGCAAAAAAAATCATTAATGACCTGAAGGAAAAATCAAGATATGTTTATTGGAACAATGAAGAGCGGAAAGAATATTTCGCCGTTGCTGCAAAAAAGATCGAAAACAAAGTCGAATTAAGGAAAAATGAGATCATGGCTTTCGATCTAGATGACCTCTGTGTATTAAATTGAAAAATGTTGCAGAGTATCATGGTGAACTTTTATCAAACAGTAGATTAAAAAATATTAACTCAACACTCTGGCCAAATTACAGATGGTGACCTCAACATGACTGACAACGAAACTTATCCAAAGACACTTCAGCAAACAAACCGCCAGACTGCTATCAACAACCTGCAAGATACACATGCTATAATCGAAAGACTGATGAATAAAACCTATCAGCAGCAGGATACAATTGCAAGTTCAACACTCCGCCAGACCAGGACAAAGGTTACTGCGCTTCTTTCAGATATGAAAAACATAGATATCGACACATTCAGCGGACGAGAGGGGACACTGGATGAGTTTTACGAAGTCGAGGAGCGTTTCATCGAAAGTTCAACAAGATTTCTAAATGCAGTTGAAAGTGCGCTGAAATCAAATGAATCGGTGGATACATATGCAATCGGAAGTTCATCCGATACATTGGAGACGATTTTCAACAACCGAATCGTCCTCACAAAAAAACATTTAAATGAATATGAGAAACTACAAATAGAATCTCATAACCAGATGCAACAAGAGGAATCTCTTGGAAGTGCACCCAATGTTGAATTGGATACAGCCGTTCTGTCAAAACTCTATAATTACAAAAACATCCTTGAACAAAAATACTCAAGATACCAACCCGAAATATCGAATAAAGGCGACTATGTTGGAAACAGAAAATGGAAGATCGAACTGACTGACAAAAGCATTCGTGGAACAATTAAAAACAGGATGTTGAAAACGTCACTCATTTTTGAAACATACTGGTATCCGTTAGATGAAATGCGAGATGCCTTACAGATCGTACAGTCTGAAGCAAATGCAATCGGAAAGAACCAATACGTGAGTTTGTGCCTTGTAAATGACACATGGAACAACGAGATACAGAAATGGGCAAAAGGTTTTGTTCACCAACGTATGACGCTGTTTTTGTATGAACTGGAAAATGATACGCTTATATTCAACAAAACATCGGAAACTGCAGAACATTTCGAGTTCTGGCACTCCACTGACATGACAAGGGTGACACTTGATGATAAAGTTCGATTGCTTGTTGATGATCAGGAAGATTTCACAATAAATGACTTGGTGACAACGTGTGGATTTAACGATCATGGGGCAAAATCGTATATGTCGGACATGGTGAAAAATGGGTTTGTCATTGACATTGGGCTTGATAGTCCGAAATATACGAATGTCAAACATTAATCGTAGTGTTTAATCGTAATGGAATACACTTTCCTCATCGTATAGTGATAAAGGGGGACTTTTTACTAAGGTTACACTTATTTTAGATGCGGTTGTTTATATTATCAAATAACAATAAAGGAAACCAAAAGGAACAATCACATGAAAATTAACGCACGCTGTCCACATTGCCTGCTATCAAGAATACACTACGAAGCAGTATTATCGACCGATGATGAACAACTGGTACATGAAACTCTCATGGCAAGCATTGATGTACTCAATCGCACGTACAAACCAGGTGTTTCGGCCGGTTTTGTTTCCACGGCAATGCACCGAAAGGCGTATGAGGTCTTGGATGATGCTGATCCATATCTCGAACTAAAACAAATTAGCAATAAGGTCGCAAGTGAAGTGCTTCCAATCGCCAAAAAACGAATATATGAAGGTAATCCTGATAATGGGGAAATATTCAAACGCGCTGTGCTTGCATCTGTGGTTGGAAACTATTTCGATTACGGGGTAATGGGATTTGACGTTGCACCGGCTATTTTCGATGAAACGTTTAAAGAACTATACAAACGGGGGCTGGATGTAGATGACACATCACAAATGTTTGGTATGCTTGATGATGTAGTTTATATTACTGATAATTGTGGTGAGATACTGCTTGATATGCTGGTATTTGATATTATCAAAAAATCAGGTGGAAATATTACCCTGGTGGTTCGTGGTGCTCCCATACTCAATGATGCAACGATGGATGATGTACATGAATTTGGGATCGATAAAATTGTAGATCGGGTACTTACCACCGGTTCAAATGCAATTGGCGTTTGTTTTGATGAAGCGCCACCGGAACTTTTGGAGGCATTTGATAATGCATCCCTTATTATAAGTAAAGGCATGGCAAATTATGAGACCCTTTCAGAGCGAAACATAGGGCCGATTGCTTACATGCTTCGCACAAAGTGCGAAAGCGTAGCGGAAGATATGGGTCTTAAAATGGGTTATTCGGTTGCGAAATTGGTGAATGCCTGATCATTAAAGTGGGGTTTGAAATATGTGTGAACTAAAAGTAATACTCGATCGCGGGGGTGAGCTGGAATTGGTAATGGAATCCGTAACAAGAATGGTTGTTGATGGTGATTCTATCGAGCTTACGGGGATATTCGGGGATCGGATCAATGTTTCCGGCTCGATAAAAGAAGTTGATTTTACAAAAGGGGAAACCCTGATACTCGGAAAGTGAATGTAACATACAGGAGGATTTTAAATGGAAAAAGTAAAAGTTGCGGTAAATGGATATGGAACTATAGGTAAGAGAGTTGCAGATGCTGTTCGCCTGCAGGATGATATGGTGATAATAGGAATTGCAAAGACAAGACCGAATTTCGAGGCTGCTATTGCACACGATAAAGGCTATGATGTCTACACGCTTTCTGACAGGGTCAATGATTTCAAAAAAGCAGGCATAGAAGCGGCTGGAACCGTGGATGACATGATCAACAGTGCTGACATTGTTATCGATTGTACACCAGGTGGCATTGGGGAGAGGAACAAACCCCTCTATGAAAAGGCAGGTGTTAAAGCAATATGGCAGGGCGGTGAAGACCATGATCTTGCAGGCTGCTCTTTCAATGCCGATGCAAATTACAGTGAATCCCTTGGAAAAGACTTTGTCAGGGTAGTCTCATGCAATACAACCGGACTTTGCAGGGTGATATCGCCTCTTGATAAGGAATTCGGTATCAACAAAATGCGAGTGACCCTTCTTCGAAGGGCAGCCGATCCTGGAGACATTAAACACGGTCCGATTAATGCGATCATACCGAATCCGATCACACTGCCGTCACATCACGGTCCTGATGTAAAGACGATCCTGCCGCACATCGATATTGCGACAATGGCTGTCAAACTTCCAACTACCCTTATGCACATGCACACTCTTAACATGGAATTCAGGGATGAGTGCACGGCACAGGATGTTGAGGCTGTTCTTGCAAAGCAGTCACGTATCAGGTTTGTCGGGCAGGGAATTACATCAACTGCCGAGATAATGGAACTTGCAAGGGATCTTGACCGTCCGAGAAGTGATATGTGGGAAACCTGCGTCTGGAACGAATCCATAAGCATGTATGAAGGCGAATTGTACTTTTTCCAGGCTATCCACCAGGAATCCGATGTGATACCTGAAAATGTGGATGCTATCCGTGCTATGATGGGGCTAGAATCAGACGGTGAAAAGTCAATAGCAAAAACAAACAAGGCAATGGGCATCTGATATGCCTCTTGCTTTGGTTATAACTCATTACCTTTTATCCCGGGTTTAACCAATTATTCCTGCCCCATCATTATGACATCAGATACAGGTTTTTTGGAATTGTGTGAACTCGCATCACGGACTGCAGCAGATGTTATTGAAGACATGGTGGGCAGCAGTGATGCTTACGGCACCGTGTATATGGGAGCTGACGGAACTCCTACAAAAAAGATCGACGCGGCAGCCGAGGATGCAATACTTTCTGTCTTAAAGGATGATGGCAGGTCGATGCGTCTCCTCAGCGAAGAGGCAGGGGATATATTTGTTGGGGAAAGAGGGGACGAATATGGTAAGGAGGCTGAACCTGAATTCTCAGTCATACTTGATCCACTTGACGGGACATATAATGCGGCTTTTGGCATTCCATTCTATGGTGTATCCATTGCAATCGCAAAACCCGACCTCTCAGGCACTTCATTCGGCTATGTCAAAAATCTTGCTGACGGTGCGGTGTATCATGCAGAATCAGGCATGGGCGCATTCTTGAATAATGATCCCATCAGTCCGTCCGGCAATTCTGATATTCATGATCTTTGCATAAGTGTGTATGGTTACCGTCCTTATGTTGAACGAACAGCTGGGTTATATAAAGCGGCCAGGCGTATTAGAATACTTGGCAGTGTGGCCCTGGAACTGTGCTATGTCGCTTCCGGCAGGATGGATGCATTTATTGATGTTCGAAGGGCTCTGCGACTTACAGATGTTGCGGCAGGGAACTTTATCGTGGAAGAGGCAGGAGGGATGGTTACAAATGGACTTGGTGCCTCGCTTAAACTGCCGGATGGTTTTATGAACCGTGTGGACCTGATCGCATCCAATGGATATGCCCACATGGATATTTTAGCATTGATCTCAAGGGGGGAAATTTAATGGTAAACAAGATTGGTATTGTGTCAAGATGCGACCATGTGGACGCTCTTGGGATGGTGAAAACGATCCTGGATGAGTTCGGGTCCAGGATCGATATTATTCTCGCGCCAATGACTGCCTGTGCACTGGGTCTTGAAGATAGTAATGTGTCACCTGTGGATGAGATGCGGAAAATAGGCGTTGAACTCATAATTTCGATTGGCGGGGATGGTACGGTACTTCGTAATATCTCTAAAATGGATGATCCCCTTCCGGTACTTGGAATAAACATGGGTACACTTGGTTTTCTGGTAGACATAAATCCTGAAGATGCCATCGCTTCTATCGAAAATGTGCTGGCTGGTTTCAAGTACGGTGAGCGAGCGAGATTAGCGGTTTCATTAAATGGTGAGACGCTCCCGTCTGCTACCAATGAAGTGGTGGTCATTACAGCCCGACCTGCAAAGATACTTTCTTACAAGATCAGTGTGGATGAATGTGAACTTGATGATTTGCGCGCGGATGGTGTGGTTTTTGCAACTCCTACGGGTTCAACCGCATATGCGATGAGCGCAGGCGGACCGATCATCGATCCGCGCGTGGATGCTGCATTGATCGTGCCTCTTGCACCGTTCAGGTTATCGTCACGACCCTGGGTCGTTCCTGCAGATAGTACTATCAGGGTTGAGTTGACAAATCCTGAAAAGGAAGCGGTTATTGTCATTGACGGACAGCACACTTATGCCGTCGTTGAGCATGATGTGATCACGTTAACAAAGGCAGAACATCCCGCACGTTTTGTGAGGACAACGATCAGCGGGTTCTATAAGAAGGTTCAAAGTAAACTGGCGTAGTTGAAAATGGTGAATTGGATATGTATCGTTTTCTTGTAGTACATAATCTGTAGGATTATGTAGTCCGAGTTAATTCGACCGCAGGGAGGATTTTCTCGTTGTATATAATTTATAACTTTTCATATCCACAATGTAGCGAACCACATAAACCTCTTCTCAACATTCATCTATATTGTGCCCACTATTC
>DQIP01000168.1 GCA_020793565.1 Candidatus Methanovorans sp. | reverse complement strand
CGACCTGAATTCTCCATTCTCAATAACAGGCGTGCATTGTGACGGTACACCCTCCTCATCCGAAATACCTGTCTCGATACCATCTGGCATCAGGCCGTCATCAATAATAGTAAGTTCGGATGCTGCGATCTCATCGCCAAGCCGTCCGATCAGGCTTGACCGCCCCTTCTGCACATTATCCGCATCGATCGAGGGTGCAAATGCACTCTCGATAAGGTCTGAAAAAGCAAATGGGTGCAGGATGACATCTGTCTTATGTGGCTCGATCGAGATGCCGTTCTGTGATCCCTGTGCAAGTTTTGCGGCATTCACTCCGATCTGGAAAAAATCAATGTCAAGATTTCTGGACACATCAAAATCATACGCTGTTGCAGTATCGCCTTTTGTAGTAATAACATCTATGAACCCGGATGTCGATGTTCCTTCCTCTTCCACCTCAACGCCGTTCGAATTCAATATCAGGTGCTTGCTGTGTGAGCGTGAAAAGCTCCCTGATGTCGCCAGAATGTTAGATTTAGATTTAGATTCAGGTGTCGATCTCGCACCTTCTATCATCTGTAGTGCAAGGTCAATGCATTCATCCAGTTCCATCTGCACGATGCCTTTATCAAATGTCCCTGAAACACCAGGATATTTCGCATTGGACGGAAGCGATGTCCAGTCCGGGTCACTTTCACGCACCCGTGCAGAATCGACCGCAATCTTCACGGCATCCTCCAACCGACCTGGTATATTCGTACTCGCAAAACCCACTGCACCATCCACTATCGCACGTATCCCGATTCCCTCTGTAAACTGCTCCTTTGCGCCTTCCACCGCATCTTTTCGAATATCGGCACTCGTTGAGTGACTATTCACATAGTAGACCTCTGCCTCATCTGCACCATGGCCCATAGCAAGTGCCAGTGCCTTTTGTGCCATCCCGTACATTTTCAGGCACCTCCGACAAGGGCTTTTGTTATCGATATATGTGGCGAACCATCCGTAACAGGCGCTATTTGTCCGTTCTTGCCGCAATTGCCGGAATGCATAGTAAGGTCATTGCCAACCATATTTATGTTTTTGAGTATCTCAAGTGTATTTCCTGAAAGTGAAACATCACGAAGCAATGTTGTAAGTTCGCCATTCTCGATAAGATATCCTTTCTCGGCATTGAACTGGAATACACCTTCTCCTGTATTCACCTGTCCTCCGCGCGAGCCTATGAGATACATGCCATCACCGATATCCTCAAGTATCTCCTCGAATTTCGAATTCCCGTTATCAATATAAGTGTTGCTCATCCTGACGACCGGCATTGAATATCCCTGTGCTCTGCTGTGTCCCGGAGTTCCGCCAAGACATGCAGCAGTCTCCCGTGAATGCAAGTATGATCCCATCATGCCGTCCTTTATGATCGTTGTTTTGGTTGACTGCACACCTTCCGCATCGAATGGGTAATACCCGTATTCATGCAGTGTAGGGTCATCAATTACACTAACAAGAGGTGATGCGATATACTCACCGATCTTATTCTCAAGAACCGAACTGCCTTCGAGCACCAGGTCGGCTTCAGATGCATGTCCCACAGCCTCATGTGCAAAAACACCTGCAAGTTCAGGATCAAGTATTACAGGCATATTTCCGCCTTTTGCCTGTTTTGCACCAAGTAGTTCGACAGCCGTCTTTCCTGCAGATCCGGCCAGTGCAAAAGCATCGTATTTGTCGAACAGTTCATATCCACAAACCTCGAACCTGCTTTCCCTGCCTGCCTGGTACGCGCCATTTTGTGAAGCAACAGCACTGATCGCAAAACCGGTTCTCATTAGTTCGTATTCGCATTCAATACCTTCCGAATTGCTGTATTGTACTTTCATGGAAGATTCAGAATACACAGCCGTTGTGCTGGATACCCCATCTGTTTTTGCATGATCTCCTATATTTTTCAGGAACTGTACCTTCTCCTCAACTGGAATATCCTTTGGATCAATCTTGATCCCTGGTATGTCTTTTAGAACTGGTTTGGAAATTGATGATAGTTCCACCTTCCTTTTTGGAGTCTTCGAATCCATTCCCTGCGCAAGCTCTGACGATGCCCGGATTGCTTTTTGAAGGTCAAAATCCCCATCTGCCGATGTAAATCCCCATGAACCTCCACAAAGGGCACGCACGCCCACGCCGCGTGTATAGTTCACCGAGATCTCCTCTATCTTGCCGTTGTCAAGGATTATCGAGGTAGCAGTTCCCTCAATAATTCTTGAATCAAAAAAATCTACATCACGCATTATTTGTTCCTGCACCATTGTTTATGTTCTTGAGTGCTGCCGGAACAACATCCGGAATATCGATGTTCAACTTCACGTTTGTCAGTTTTTTAAGTCTATCGATGATTCCTTTCTTGTCGCTATCGCTACCGATCAGGCTATGCTCGATAACTTCAGTTATGTTGGATACGGGAATGATCTCGACCATGTCCTTATACGTATCTTCGATCAGCACGTCAGATTCATTCGATTTTGGAATGATGATCTTTTTGATCCCTGCAAGTGCCGCTGCTTCGATCTTATATGTAACTCCTCCGATTGGAAGCACATCGCCCCTGACCGAGAGTGAGCCTGTCATTGCTACTGTCTGGTCGATCGGGATATGTTCAATGGCTGATATCACAGCGGTTGCTATTGAGATAGAAGCGCTGTCACCTTCGACGCCCTCATAAGTTCCAATGAACTGGATGTGAATATCGTGTTTAATGGTGTCCTTCCCTGTGATCTTCTTGATAACAGCGGACACGTTCTGCACTGCTTCCCTGGCAATATCCTTAAGCATACCTGTTGCTATTATGCGACCTTCAGATGCAGACTGGGCAGGTGTGACTTCTGCAATAATCGGAAGCACGATCCCCGAATCCCCGCCCATAACAGCAAGTCCGTTGACCCTTCCGATCGCTGCACCATTTTTACCGAATAACTCGTAGTCCTTTTTCTGTTCCAGATAACGATCTGCAAGTTGCTGTTCAATGGAACGTGCCATATTTTTAGCAGCAAGTACATGTTCCGCAGTTGTGATCCCTGCATCTTCGGCGCGAGCGATATCGCCCGCAACCCTGACAAGTCCTCCAAGATCACGGAGTTTTAATGTCAGGTGACCTTTTCTGCCAGCCCTGCGTTTCGCTTCGCGTATCACTTCATCTACAGCACTCATTTCAAAGTGTGGAATATGACCATCCCGTACTACTTCCTGGGCAACGAAACGCACAAGTTTTTTACGATTCTCAGCTGTGTCTTTCATTGAATCACGCATGTATACCTCATATCCATATCCCTTTATACGTGATCTCAATGCAGGATGCATCTTCTCAACCGCATCAAGGTTACCTGCTGCTACCATGATAAAGTCACATGGAACCGGATCTGTTTTTACAAGCGCTCCTGAACTGCGTTCGGACTGGCCTGTGATGGCATACTCTTTTTCCTGCAGGGCTGTCAGCATACTCTGCTGTGATTCGATTCGCAGGGTATTGATCTCATCAATGAACAGTACACCCTTGTGAGCCTTATGGATGTCACCACCTTCAACACGGTCGTGTGCAGGTGTTTCCAGCCCACCTGACTGGAATGGGTCATGCCTGACATCGCCAAGGAGCGCACCTGCGTGTGTGCCGGTTGCATCGATGAATGGGGCATGTTCCTTCTCAAAGTTAGAAACGATCAATTTCGGAATTATAAGTTCATCTTTTGGCATGAACTGGCGTGTTAGCAACAATATCATGATTGCTGCAATTAGGCCCATAAATAGTTGCCCTACATAGAACGAATACATGACGATCCCGAATACTAACAGCATCATCAGCATATTGCGTGCCTGGTTTTTCTTCTTGGCTTCCATTTTATGTGCCATGACGATCTCCCTGCCCTTTCCGGCAGGTACTTCCCTTATCCTGGGGTTGTTCGAATCTTCTATGTTCGGATATCCTAGTATATCCTGTAGTTCCTCTTTTGGAAGAAGTTCTGCCATCGCTTTTGCAAGCAATGATTTACCGGTACCGGGAGTACCGATCATCATGATATGCCGTCGCTGGCTTGCTGCTTTTCTGACAACTTCAACAGCATGTTCCTGCCCTATGATCTGGTCGATCAGGAGTTCGGGTACCTCTATCTTAGCAGTGGTGTCAGTATTGATGTCAGCAGCGGTACCAGCATTATCCTTTACATCCAAACTATCAGGTGCAACAGTTGTGGTTTTTTCATTAATATTTTCATCATTTTCCATGTTGAACTCACATTGTATGTTGATAATTATAAAAAGATTGGTCCTTGCAATCAGACTATAAATATGTTATTGTTATATGGCATAGAAAAGCAGCTGAATCATATATACTTGACGCTTTTATGGCATTTTTATTATATCTACTAATAATTATATTATTCATTCGCACATCAAAAAGAGATATTAATAAGTACGTTGATATAGATACCAGATACCATGAAATCACTTACATCAATTGTGATCTTGTTGACAGCAGCATTCGCATTACTGATGGTCCCGTCATCCGCAGCTATTGAAAATGAACATTATATGCATATCGACCGAATGGTTATGACTTTTGAAAAGAGTGATGCTATAGTAGACATCTCCTATGACCTTGATCCTTTTGCAAAAGTATACGTTTTATTACTTGGCAGCCGCAATCTTGAACCAACGTTTAAGCAGATCTTGATTAAATTTAAGGAAGTTGAGGTGATAGAGATCGGATATGACCATGCTACAATACTACTAACAAATGTTTCAAGACAAAGCGGAGATTACTACCTGCATGATTCACATGAACTTGGTACCAGTGTGGATATATTTACGTTCAGGTATCCGGATGGCTCCACCCAGCAACTAGAAAATACACGCAGCACACAAAATACATTTTATAGTGAGACATAAAGTGCATGCTTTTTACCAATGATAACTTTTACCTCAAATGGTGTTTAATATGAAACCTGAGATCAAGGCTGAACTGATCGCTGTCGGTGCTGTTGATGTAGACAAATCCCTGCTTGGCAGGATCACTGTTCCGACTGCGGGCCCCGGGGCCGGCAACACGGCGTTCTTTTTTTCATCCTGTGGACATCGTGTAAGGCTTGCTGTGAACGAAGGTTCCCCTTTGCGTGCAGTGATGGAAGGTAATGACCTGGTTATCCTGAAAGGCGGTACGGAATTCGCAAGAGGAAAACTTGAGGAGGAACTTGTTCACTGTCCGGGACAGGCATACATTACATTGAGCGAGAAATGTATTTTTGACTGTAAGTTCTGCCCGGTACCGAAACTGGATGGCAGGGTTAAAAGCCTTGGTGAAGTACTTGAGCTTATCGAAAACGCGAACGCTACCGGCAAGATGACTGCAATCTCGATTACATCCGGCATTGCCGAGACCGTAGAAAAAGAGGTTGTGCGGGCAATTGAGGTTGTGCGAGCAGTTAAAAAATACAATGTCCCAATCGGGGTATCGGTATACCCGACACCTGATTCATCGCGCCGCTTAAAGGAAGCGGGTGCAATCGAGATCAAGTATAATGTAGAGACAATGGACCGTGAGGTATACGATCGCGTGTGTGCCGGACAGAATCTGGATTTTATTCTTGAAAGCCTGCGCGATGCAGTAGGTGTATTCGGCAGGAACAGGGTATTTTCTAACATAATTATCGGACTGGGGGAGTCCGATGAAAACGTGGAAGAGGCAATTGAAGAACTCGCATCAATGGGAGTTATTCCAATACTGCGTGCCGGCAGCATGCACCCATTGCGAGCAGGGGAGGTCTATATTGAACGCCCGACACTTGAAAGGATATTGAAACTCACACATGTGCTGCGAAGAATACTTGATGAACACGGCCTGAGGGCTGATGTCTCGCAGACAATGTGCCTTCCGTGCACGGGTTGCGATATGAACCCGCATACTGACCTTGTGTGAAGTGGATATTGACAACTGATTTATGTTATAAAAATGTACAATTGAGCAGAGGTTTTACATCATGTTCAAAAGTGGTAAATTTAAAACAACACAAATTGGATATATCAATCGAAACGAACAATTGAATTTGGGAACCCTGGGGATAAAAGGGACGGATTACGGCCAGAATTCATACAAATTGAAATGCTTATCGTGTAAAAATGAATATGGCAGTAACGGGACCGATATTTTCGAACGAAAATGTCCGGCATGCCAACGTGGCAGACCGGGAATTCCATTTTAACCAGATTGGCATAAATGGCCGATAATGTTGAAATTCATTGAATTTGATATTTGTTTAGGTTTCAGGTCAGGAACGTAATAGCGACCGAATCCCCATCAAGACCGCACCAACAAAACCGCCAATACCGAGCAAGTTTAAACTTGCCTCCCCCCTGACGACCAGGTATGCCGATGAGACAACCAACACTGACAGGAAAATATATTTAGAGAAATCATCAAGCAGGCGATATTTACCGAGAATGTCACTTTTGCCACGCAATTTCTCTACCTTGTAGCCCTGTATGGTTTCGATGACATCATTGATCCCTGCAGGGAGATTCTTGAATATTTCCATATATTCATCGATCTCCATCTGGAGATTACCTGCTATTCGCCTGATGGAGTAACGTTCCTTCATTGCCCTTGCAATCATCGGTTTTGCTTCGGCCATAAGGCTGTAGTTGGAGTCTAGGTCCAGACAAACGGATTCAATCAGCATCAATGCGCGTTCAAGTGTGGAAAATTCACTTGGCATCGACATGTTATATTTCAGGGCAAGTTTTGCATAATTGTCACTCTGGCGTTCGCCTGTCTGATAATGCTGTTTTGCAATAAGATCATCCAGGTCCCACTTAAACCTGTGGAGATCAATATCATCCCTGGTCGAGTTACCGATTTTCAAAAATACGTCTGCTGCCACATCGACATTGCTTATATACATAGCATGAAAAAGATTCAGCATGTTTCGTATCATCGTACCGTCTATTTTTCCGACTGCACCAAAATCAATGAACGCAATTGTTCCGTCTTTGACCAGGATGTTCCCACCGTGCGGATCAGCATGATAAAAGCCGTCTATATACACCTGCTTGAGATAACTTGAACTTATTAAACTAGCATATTTAGACCTTGTTTTCAGGTCTACATCTACAATATCCTTGATCTGGACACCTTCCATGAAATCCATTACCAATATATTTTCCCGGCAGTGATCAAGATACACATCCGGGATCAATACATCTTCAACATCCTTGAAGTTCTCACGGAAGCGTTTTATGTTCATTGCCTCGACCATGTAATCGAGTTCCCTGTGCAACATGTCCTCAAATTCCTGCAGGAACACGTCAGCATTGAAATTTTTCCCGAGTCCCATCATCCGGATCAACAGGGGCTTTATGTCATATATGATCTCAAGATCCACGTTTATTGTATCGATCAGGTTTGGACGTGCAATCTTTACTGCAACATCCTTGCCATTCAGGACAGCCTTGTACACCTGTCCGATCGATGCACTTGCAATTGGTGTTGTGTCGAATTCATCAAACATTTCCAATATGTCATTGTGGTGATAGCACGTTGAACTGTGTTCTTCCCCACCATTTGCAATGTTACAGACGCATTTAGTCTCAAAAGTTTCGCGCATCCTGGTGAAATCAAGAACTTTAACATTGTCCTGCAACTTTCCAAGCTCCTCTATATATGAATGAGGAACCATATCAGGACGCTTGCTCAACGTCTGTCCGAGTTTGATATAAGTCGGACCAAGTTCTTCAAAGGCAAGGCGTAGTTTTTTGGCATTGCTGCGTTTTTTGACATCAACAACATTGCTACACGCTTCAGCAGGTTTGCCGGCCTTGCCCAGATCGTTATATAGGAGGGATAATAAATTGTACTTGATGATTACTTTTCCAATGATCAGGTATCTCCTGATTTTATTAAACATTAGGTTATATGTTAAGAGTTTTTAGTAGATATATGTTATTACAGGGGTATAGATACGCGCAAAACTGGAAATTACAGGCATACATAACTCTAAATCAAAACAATCTGATTCTTATCTCTGTATGCACGAATCAAGTCATCTTCTTTCAATAACAAGATGTATGGAAGGTAAATTGATAGGGTATGGTGATAAATTATTGGTCATAAAAATGCTGAAGATAGATGGTGCTAATAGGTAAAGTTGGTGTAAAAAGTAGATATGTGTGTTTGGTTTTATGCTATGAAACCATCACGAGAGGTAGTAAACTGTGGGAAAGGTGGGTTGAAGTATACTTTTTGTACAAATTCCTGCCCAATATCACCACAAGATCGAACGTCAAAAGGTCAAACGTTGCGACGGCACACCTGGCTGACAGGCGGATAGGGGCACAAAACCTATATGTTCTTTAAACAACACTTACGTTCATGGACTTTCAGATAATAGACGCTGACTACACTCATGAAAATGATAAACCGGTGATCCGCCTTTTCGGAAGGACGCGGGATGGTAAAAGCGTCTGCTGTTTTGTGCCGGGGTTTGAACCGTATTTCTATGTAAATAGTGACCGGAAACCGGATGTTCTGGCGGAGCTGGTGAAAGAGCAGTTCGAATCAGTCAAAAAAGTGGAAACCGTGCAAAAATTCGAACCAATCGGATACCAGAAGTCCAAAAAACCGATGCTTAAGGTCACAACACGATCGCCGAAGAATGTGTCTGAGATTCGGGATGACATTGCAAAACTGCCTGGTGTAAAAGCTGTCTACGAAACCGACATACTGTTTCGCAGTCGTTTTCTTGTCGATAATGAATTTTGCGGCATGGGGTGGGTGTCGGCGGAACCGTTACAGGATGCTGAAAACATCCGCAGGGATTGGATTACATGTGACACTACAATAACCACACCTAATGTGACTGGTATTGAAAGCATCTCAAATGCGCCATTGAAACACCTGGCATTCGACATCGAGTGTTTGCCGGTTGATGGCGCAATGCCAACGCCTGAAACATCTGCTATTATCATGATCAGTGCTTCCTTTGAACCGGCATACAAGGAACACGAATCCATTATTCTGGTACTGAAACAGATCAAAGGGATGGATGACGATGATGTTGAAATGTTCACTAATGAATCCAAACTTCTCAACCGCTTTTTTGAAATTTTCCAGGAATATGACCCTGATATTGTTGCAGGTTACAACATCAACGATTTCGATGTACCCTATATAACCGACAGGGTGAAGGTACTGAATGAATCCGGCATGAGCATTAAGTCAACGATCGGGCGGGATGGGAGGCAGATGAGTTATCGCAAGATCGGGAACTTTACGAGGGTATCGATGCCGGGGCGTGTGGTAGTGGATGCGTTACCTCTTGTCAAGCGCCAGTACAGTCTTAAGCGGTACACCCTGCGCAATGTTGCAAAGGAATTGCTTGATCGGGAAAAACTGGATGTTGAAGTTACGCAGATGGTCGAGCACTGGGAAGACGATGGCGAGAAAATAAGGAAATTCGTGGATTATGCACGTCGTGACTCGGAACTTGCTCTTGACCTGATACTGAAATTACAACTCCTGGATAAGTATGTGGCACTGGCGCAGGTCAGCGGTACATTGCTCCAGGAAGTTGTGGACGGAGGGCAGACCTCCATGGTTGAGAATCTCATGCTCAGGGAATTCGGGAAGCGTGACCGGGTAATTCCGACAAGGCCGAATGATGCCACCTCATCTTTCCGGAGTAAACAAAGTGAATCACTAAAAGGCGGCGAAGTGCTAGATCCAAGTAAAGGGCTGCTTGAGGATGTGGTGATACTTGACTACAAATCACTCTACCCGACCATCATGATGGCGTATAACCTCTGTTATACAAGTGTTGTAGGGCATGACCGCCCGGATGGGGAAATCATAAAACCACCTTCCGGCGGGGAATTCGTCAGTGCAGGGATATCGAAAGGAATTGTACCATCGATCCTTGAGGACCTGTTAAACCGCAGGACCGAGACGAAAAAACGAATGAGGGATGCGAAGAGCGATGAAGAATACCGTGTACTGGATGCAACCCAACTTGCACTTAAGATACTGCTGAACAGTTTCTATGGATACTCAGGCTACGTTCGCGCCAAACTTTACAGCCTGCAACTGGCAAATGCGGTAACCGGTTTTGGAAGGCAGAATATCCTGAACACGCGCACGCTTGTGAATGATACAATTCACAGTATTATCCTGCATGAAAATAAAGCGTACTTGACTGGTGAACTTGCGCCGTCGCAGGCATCCGAAACCGACAAGACCCTCACCCTGTCGGTCGTGTACGGCGATACAGACAGTGTTTTTGTGCAGTGCAGTACTAAAGATGAGACAAAGATCACACTGGAAGATGCCGAACTTGTCGGATATAAGATATCAGGGATCGTATCGGATTCGCTTCCGGACCCGATGGAACTTGAGTTCGAGTCTATCGCAAAGCGCGCTCTTTTTGTGGCAAAGAAACGGTATGCTATATGGGTGTTTGAGCGCGATGGACGTGAATGGAGTGGCAATATTAAGGTAAAAGGCATGGAAACCGTACGGCGCGATTGGTGTGAACTTACGTCAAAGACGCTGGGCAATGTACTGGAGATGGTGCTTAAAGAAGGTGCGATTGACAGGGCTGTTGATTATGTGAGGGGTATTGTTGACAGGGTTCGTAATATTGATGTGCAAAAGGATTCCGATATGATCGATAATCTCACACTGACCCGTCAGTTCTCCAAGAAAAAAGAGAGTTACAAGAACAAGCAACCGCATATTACGGTCGTTGAAAAGATCAAGGCAAGAACAGGCATATCCCCTCCGATCGGGGAGAGAATTCCATTTGTTATTATTGCCGATAGGGGCCTGTTCGTAGAACGCGCGGAAGACCCGGATTATGTTCGCGAGAACAATATCCCGCTGGATGTGGATTATTACATCAAAAAACAGATATTGCCGCCTGTCGAGCGAATACTTGGTGTGTTCGGGGTGGATATAGCCACCCTTGATTATGATTCAAAACAGAAGGGATTGTTCGATTTCACGAGTACGCCATCAGATGGCAGGGTTGTCAGGAATATTGTGATAAGTGAAGCGAAAGAGAGTGTAAGGACTCCCGAAAAACAGAAGGCCCAGAGTTCATTGTTTGATTTTTAAACGTGTGGGGACTGGCATTTATGAGGTACTGTGCCTTGGTGTCCCATATCCGCCATGCAATTTTATCTCTCCCCATGGATACCCTGCATGAGATAGTCTTCCCTATGGTCGGATTAATCCGGACTATATAATTATATAAACTATAGAGACTGTCCAATAATTACGGTATTCAATAATATCAATCCTTCTTTTGTATCTACTTCAAATCGAAGGGTAATAGACTATTTTGTGAATCTAAAGATGCTTATG
>DQIP01000169.1 GCA_020793565.1 Candidatus Methanovorans sp. | reverse complement strand
CATGGCCGATCCCATTCCATAGATGGAGTTAGATGTAATTATTGTGGTGGCCATTTGTCCTAATGGTAAATCATCACATATGCAAACTCATCGCACGATCATGAGACAATACAGATCTGACCTAACAATCGGCGGCGCATTCACATCACCATTACTGATATGCTCATCAGGATATCCAAGCCGCTCGCATGCGTATATCTGCGCATTGATCTTAAGTTCCCCCAGAACCGCTGCGACTTCATTTGTCCCAAGAGACGCATCAGGAAGCATGAATATGTTCTTCCCAAGTCGGAGTTCCTGAACCAGCGCTTCTTTTGCAGGTGCAGGATCCCGGCCGTGTGCTGTAATTACTGCAAGATCGGTAAGGTTTACTCCAATGCGCGAGCATGCGACCTGCAGGGACGAGATGCCGGGAATTATCTTGTCCTTCTCACCTGCAAATTTACCAAGTCCTGAAAACATGGGGTCGCCTGTGGAAAGCACAACTGCATCCCCTTGCAAAAGATGCAGGGTTTTGTAATTCCCGATCTTTCGCGCTTCGCACCTGATATATTTTGAGGCAAGTTCAATGGCACGCCCTGAGCCATAAATAACAGGTGCGCCCTGGATCGCTTCGGTTGCCTCTTGTGTTAGCATTCCCGGGCCAACGCCAACTCCGACGATTATCATGGCATGCCCCCACTATCCATCAGCACTTTCCCACTTCGGTCCGTGATCACGATCCTTGCACCACCGGACTTATCGACGGTTTGCCCAAAAGTACTCAACAGGCGTTTGTTATCCGGGTCATTTATTATCATGTCAGAAACAGTGGCAAAGCCACTATTTTTCAAAATATCCGGGTTCCCCCATTTGAGGATAAGTCCCGGCAAGCCGCAGATAACAATTTCTTCAACATTGCCTGATGCAGCTGCAAGCCCTTCTGATATCCTGCTGCCAAACATAACAATTGTATGGTCAGGGAATAACATTGTGGAATAACGCATACCCTGTCGCCCTGTTGTAATAACAACTTTTGTTGCTTCTTTTGTCAGGATTTCCTTTGTTTCCCCAAGATGGTCATTCCACGGTTCAACAAAACCTGTCGTGCCAAGTATTGAAATGCCCCCCATTATTCCGATTCGCCCATTAAGCGTATTCTTTGCAATTTCTGCACCTTTTGGAACGGATACTATAACCTCAACATCTTCAAGTCCGGTCTCTTCAAGAGCTTCTATGACAGCATCACGAATCTGCTGCATTGGCACGGGATTGATTGCAGGATTTCCTTTTTTTATTTCAAGTCCATCACGAACAACAGTTCCGATCCCTTCACCTGCAAGTATCTTTATCTGACTTATTTGCCCTGTCGTTGCCATTGTTCTTTCTATTAAGCGTGAACAGGCTTTGAATTCGAGACCACGTGTGATGTCAGATTCATGGTCACTTTGCGGTTTGGTTGCAACTGCACACCCGTCGTGTGCTTTGATACCTAAACACGCACGAGGTCCGGCGGGTGTAGGGACGCAAACATGACCAATGTCTTTTTTAAGCGATAGGACAGACGCTTTAGCAGCAGCAGCAACAGTTGTACCGGTCGTGTAACCGCGTTTTAGGATGGAACCATTACTCAATACAACTACCAGTCCCTGTGAAACTTGCTTTTCAAGCTTGTTCAGGGGAATTTGTGTGCGTGCAATCCATTCATCCGGAATCTTGAAATTATCTACTGGATCTATCATTGTTTTGGCGTTATGCTAATCTGTTTTAGAATGTTTGTTGTTTTTGTGTGACTAAAGTAAACATCATTGGTTTAAAGTTGTACCTCAATTCTTCAGGGGTGATTGTGGAGTGTGTATGGAGCACCGGGTGCAAGATACTTATAATAGACATAAAAGATGCGGGAGGTGCGATTCGAACGCACGAACTCCTACGAGACAGGGTCCTAAGCCCTGCACCTTTGACCTGGCTGGGCAACCCCCGCATATTTTGAAAATAAATGGAAACAAAGGAAGTGGAATCCGAATCCCACCTGATAACCGGATACTTAAAAGCGTAAAGCGTAAAGCGTATTTGGATCTTTAAGTCCAACAAAGTACGGGAATGCGCCGGCCGGGATTCGAACCCGGGTTTGAGGCTTGGAAGGCCTCAGTCATAGCCACTAAACCACCAGCGCGCAAAGTGCAACCCATAGAAGTATTTTTGTGATATAATGCTTTCGGCAGGCATTTAAATAAGGTCTGCAAAATTTGGTGCATAATAGTCCCTTATGGGATGTTTTCTTGTTGTATATAATCTATAAGATTATGTAGTCCGAGTTAATCTGAGCGTCAGCGAAGATTTTCTCGTTTTTTGCACGAAAATATTTGATGTTTTGATTCAAGTTTGCCAGGCTTAGAATAAAAATATACTCATATGCCCGCCATTTGCACGGAAAAATCATGATTTGCACCCCAAATAATAAATTGGTATAAATAGGTGTAGAGACTTTACATTTTGTTCCGGAGCGGTTAGGGAACACACAGAGAACACATTGAAAAACAGAAAGTCTATGTATTCTCTGTGTTTTATCTTATCCCTTATGACCATTTATCCGGAATATATCAAAAAATCCCTGTGATACTGGGAAGATAAGTGACAGAATATGCCATCGACATGCGAGAAAATCATCCCTACGGTCGGATTAACTTGGACTACATAATCTTATAGGTTATAGAGGCTGTCCAATAATTACGATATTTAATAGTATCAATCCTTCTTTTTGCATTTAAATCTATATTTTACCTTATTTTTCCGGAATTTTGAATTGAAGGACGGCCTCCATATACTACGAGAAATTACAAAAAGTTTCAACGGATTGGCAACCATGGGCAATACCAACCTTAATGTCAAAAAATGATTTCCAAATAGAACCGGTAAATCTGGGAAAACCGACCCCCTATGACATTTTTTTGCATTATTCAGACTGCCTTCCACCAGTCCAACGTAGGTGCGATGGATCGTATGGGATTCATGTTACAGTCCCGCAGGCGATGATCCTACAACTGCCTCACAATGCGCAACCCGTCCGAAGTTCCTTGATCTTATCGCGGATCTGTGCCGCTCTCTCAAACTCAAGATCCTTTGCAGCCAGGTGCATGTCAGCCTCAAGGTCAATGATGACATTGAAAACCTCAATTGCGGACATGTCCTCTGCAATCATCATTACGTCTGGTGCTTCATCTCCGGCATATATTTCTACCAGTTCCTTCTGGATTTCTTTCTTGATAGTCTGCGGAACAATGCCGTGCTCCTGATTGTAAATCACCTGAAGTTCACGCCGTCGGTTTGTTTCTTTGATTGCGCGTTCCATTGAACCTGTTATGCTGTTGCCATATAATATCACACGCCCCTCCGAATTTCGGGACGCTCTGCCAATGGTCTGGATAAGTGAGCGCTCCGAACGGAGGAAACCCTCCTTATCGGCATCAAGTATGGCAACAAACGCCACCTCCGGAATGTCCAGTCCTTCTCGCAAAAGGTTGATACCAACAAGAACATCGAACTCATTTTTTCGCAGGTTCCTTATGATCTGTGCACGTTCAATCGTATTGATATCCGAATGCATATACTTGACCTTAATCCCCATTTCCAGGAGGTAATCTGTCAGGTCCTCTGCCATGCGTTTGGTAAGGGTTGTCACAAGAGTGCGGAAACCCTGCTCAGTAACTGTTTTAATCTCTCCGATCAGGTCATCGACCTGACCATCTACCGGACGCACGGATATTTTTGGATCAATGAGACCGGTGGGCCGGATGATCTGTTCAACAATATTTTTACTTCGTTCAAGTTCATATTCGGCCGGAGTGGCAGAGATATATATCACCTGATTGATTCTCTTTTCGAATTCATTATATTTCAGGGGGCGGTTATCGTATGCTGATGGCATGCGAAACCCATTATCAACAAGTGAATTCTTCCTTGCACGGTCACCATTATACATGCCGCGCACCTGTGGAATGGTGGCATGGGATTCATCGATGATCATGAGGTAATCGCCAGGAAAGAAATCAATTAACGAAAATGGCGGTTCGCCAGGTTTTCGTCCGTCGAAATGGCGGGAATAGTTCTCAATGCCGGAACAGTATCCTATCTCTCGCATCATCTCTATGTCGAACTTTGTACGCTGCATGAGGCGCTGGGCTTCTAATAGTTTATTTTCTTTTTCCAGTTTGGTATGCTCAACTTTGAGTTCCGCTTCGATAGAGTGTATTGCCTGTTCAATGCGCTCCCCTGGCATAACGAAATGCCTGGCAGGATAGATTACAATCCGCTCACTTTCCCCCATTGTTTTAAGCACCTTGCCTGTGAGGGGATTAAAATAAGCGATCCTGTCAATCCCATCCCCAAAAAGTTCGATGCGGATGCCATGATTTTCCTGTGCCGGATATATTTCGATAGTATCTCCGCGTGAGCGAAATGTACCCTGCGTGAAATCGATGTTGTTCCGTTCGTACTGAATATATATCAGGCTGGAAAAAAGTTGGCTCTTGTCAATTTCCTCGCCCTGCGTAAGAATGATTGACATCTCCTGCCATTCTTCAGGGGAGCCGAGTCCGTAGATGCAGGAAACGCTTGCGACCACAATGACATCCCTGCGTTCTATCAGTGATTTTGTTGTAGAAAGCCGAAGCCTGCTGATCTCATCATTGATGTTTGCATCTTTTTCTATATAGGTATCTGTTGTCTGGATATATGCTTCAGGTTGGTAGTAATCGTAGTAACTGACAAAGTATTCAACTGCATTATCGGGAAAGAAATCCCTGAATTCTGAATATAACTGGGCTGCAAGTGTTTTGTTGTGTGCGATAACAAGCGTGGGTTTTTGCACATTTGCGATAACATTTGCGATTGTGAATGTCTTACCTGAACCCGTCACTCCCAGTAACGTCTGATGCTTCTGGTTTTCCAGCAGTCCACCTGTGAGTTTTGAGATGGCTTTTGGTTGATCGCCTTTTGGTTCATATCCTGATACAAGTTTGAAGGGGCGCATTACAGGTGTGAATATGGATGTGAATGGCTATAAACGTATTCTTATGGGATGATCGCATTTTCATCCCATATAAGAACGTATGTTTATCTTACGTTCACACGATCACGTGTTCACTTGATGAATTGTGTGTTTTTGCGGTTGTGTGAATACTACTGTAGTTCCAATCAGTGATAAAAAAAAGAATGTGTGTGACGGTGCAAAGTTATTGCATTATCCCATTAACCCCGGAGGCGATTATGTTATTGGCAGGGGTTGTATCAAGTTCATCACAGATGTACATATACTCACGCTGTGTTCGGTTTCCGCGTCTCTGGAGGATGTTTTTGCGGTACATGCGCGATAGGTATGTTGAAACAGTACTCAATTTGATAAAGCCATATACTTGCTCATAATGTCCCTGTATCTCCTGGGATGTGAACCACACATGCGGATATTCAAACTTTAAAAACAGTTCCAGACGCTCGCTTATTGTAAGTGTTGTGTCATTTATCTTGTTCTGTAGTGAGATATGTGGTTGGCATGCCTGTGATTGTAATGGCACTATCGGCTGGGCAGCATACTGCTGCGGTAATGGTGGTTGGCATGCCTGTGCCTGTGATTGTAATGGCACTATCGGCTGGGCAGCATACTGCTGCGGTAATGGTGATTGGCATGCCTGTGCCTGTGATTGTAATGGCACTACTGGCTGGGCAGCATACTGCTGCGGCAATGGTGGTTGGTTACCAGGGAATATAGCCTGTTGCAATGGTTGATGATTTGTGGATTGAGTGGTTGGTTGGGGGCGGTATTGTACAGGCTGTGGATAATAAAAAACTGGTTGTTGAATGGGAGGGTATGAGTTATATTGTAATTGTGGATATGGGGGCACTTGCTGTTGTACTGATGGTTGTGCAATCGGCGGTGCCTGTTGTATGGGCATTTCGGATGAAGGTATGTTTGATGGGGGTTTTGTGCCGTCAATAGAATGGATGAAACTGGTCACGCACTCCTTCCAGTCTTTTCCATTGAATTGGATACTTGCTTTTTCCGTACCATCGTCCTCGAATATCTCGATCCGAACCTTCATCCTTTTACCTCTTAGTTAAATCCCCTTCTCCCCTCAGAAAGGGGGATTTGCAAACCATTTCATCCCCTCAGATTTATGGTTTTTTGTTGTTTTTGTATAATTGTTACATGTCTGGTTGTATTTACAACCAACACGGTGAATTGTCAACAAATCTACAATTTGAAGATTGTAGTTTGTAATATATAAGCGTTGTGATAAATTCGTGTTTTCATATGTTTTGAACAATATTAAATCAATATTATAGTTTATTTTTTGATATAATTGGTTATTATTGCTTTTTATTTTTTGTATTGTCAAATTAGGTGTATATACTATATATATAAATAGTTTGTGAATACATCAGTTTAAATGAAATCAGTAGTTTTTTTAGTTAAATACTGTCATTATCCCTTGAATTTGGATATAAAGTCAAATATGTCATTTGTTTTTGGCAAACACATGAATGCAAATTACAATTTTGGTTAATTGGTGAATGGGGGATCTTTAAGAAATTGATGGCTGTTTTTTCGTTGATAACTTATATAATTACACAGTCCGGGTTGATCCGGGCATAGCGAGGATTTTCTCTTTATGTGTTAGTATGACCCGATATAACCCTGGCAAATCCGGGCACGTGTATATCGATTCCAAAATAACACAAAAATGTTTTCTAATGGTAACACAAAGATGCATGGGATGTTTTGGTGGAATTGTGGCATATATTACAGCAGTTCGCGTTTTGTTTCTACCTCCTTTTTCTAAATATTTTATGAAGTTTAAGTTTGAGTTTGAGAGTTTGCACAGAAACATTATATACTTTACAATTGCTAATACTTTTGTAATAAAATTAGCACATACTTAATAATAATTCTGAAAAAATCATCATAAAAGTTTAGTTGTGTAATTTGAAGAGGTACTTTACATGGAACAAAGTTATGCCGTCGGATGGGGAACGCTTGCACTAATAAATGCAGGAATCGCCCAAAGTAAGAACAAAAAAGGTCTTAATTGGTTTCTCATTTCCTTATTACTTGGACCTATAGCTACGTTTATTCTGGTTGTCTTTAAATCCTGAAGATAAATTGCATAAAGTATAACTTTTTGTACTCCAAGTAAATGAGAGCGTAAGCGAGCATTTTCTCGTAGTACATAATCCATATGATTATGTAGTCAGAGTTAATTCAACCGCAGGGAGGACTTTTCACGTCAGAACCTATATATATTTTCGTATTGAATAACATGCAGAGGCTTCATGCAAACACTAGTAATATGTATTGACAGGGACGATGACCTTGGGGAGAAAGCAAAGGTCGCAACTCCCATCATAGGACGTGATGACAACATCAGTGCTGCAGTGAAACTTGCCAGTGCCGATCCAGAGGATTCCGATACGAATACGATATTTGGTGGTATAAAAGTACTTGACGACCTTCAAGCAAGAGGTATCGATGCTGAGATCGTTACATTTGCCGGGGATAAGAATATCGGGGTTATATCTGACCAGAAGATCGCCAGGCAACTTGAAGATATACTTGTGAAGTTTGATGCGGAAAATGCAATATTCATATCAGATGGCGCAGAAGATGAGACACTTGTTCCTATTGTACAGTCCCGCATAAAGATAGATTCTGTTAAGCGTATCGTTGTCATGCAAAACGCAAATCTTGAGAGTACTTATTATATTTTGAAAAACGCATTCAACGACCCCAAGATATCCCAGACGTTCTTTGTACCGCTTGGGCTTGCATCGGTTATCTATGCCGTTTTTTTACTGGCGAACTATCCTGAAGGTGCCATTATTGGAATACTGGCAGCGATTGGGACCTATATGCTCTACAGGGGCTTTGGGCTTGATGACACATTTGCCATGTTCGGAAAAAACATGAAAAACTCATTCTATGCCGGCAAAATGACATTTATTACCTATACAGCTGCGGTACTCGTTGGAATCATTGCAACGGTTCATGGTGCAGTGACATTGTGGACATATTACATCAACGGGGGTATCTGGTACTATGGAATCCTTACATTGGTGACGATTTTTATCAACACATCGATCTGGTGGTATGTGGCAGCCGTACTTATTGCAAACTTTGGCAGGGTTCTGGATCTCCGAATAAGTGGAAAGCCGGTAATTTCCCACACATCCCCTGCATTTTTTGTAACATCTATTGGGTTACTGTTCTGGGGTGCAAGCACTTACCTATTATCGATCAGTTCGATTGTGAGTGATGCAGGCGTTCCTGATACTGGCATTCAATATTTTATCTATTCAATAGTGGTGGCTGTAATCCTGACACTTGTCGGGGTCAAGATATCAATCGATTCCAGGGATATAAAAGTAAAGACTCCAAAACATAACAAAAAATAAGAGGTTGGTACAATTCCTGATATGACCCATGAGATAGCGGCTGTTATTTTTGGCGGTGTTGGCTTTACAACTGCAAAAGATTGCCATAGCCGGATGATCCATACGCCATACGGTAATGTGACGGCATATTTTACCCGGATGAACGGGGACGATGTTGCCATCATTCCGAGACATGCAGGTGCGGAAGAGCACACACCCCCGCACATGATCAACTATCGTGCCAATGTCCGGGCTGTGCATGAACTTGGGGCAAAGTGCATAATTTCCACAAATTCAGTAGGTACGATGAGAGATCATTCCATCGGGAGTTTTGTGCTGCTTGATGATTTTATGGATCTTACAAAAAACAGGATATCGACATTTTTTGACACTGAAACCGTGCATGTGGACATGGTAGAACCATATTGCCCCCGGATCAAAAAATGCCTTGCAAATTCTCTTGGGAATGGCGGATTTACTTATTCAGAAGGCACGTACGTATGTACGGAAGGACCGCGTTTTGAGACAAGGGCTGAGATTGCCATGATGAAACAATTTGGGGATGTGGTCGGCATGACAGGTGTGCCTGAAGTGATACTTGCAAGGGAACTGGAATTATGTTATGCTTCCATTTGCACGGTCACGAATTATGCATGTGGCCTGGGAAATGGGAAGCTGACTGTAGATGAGGTTGTCAGTATACTAAATGGGGCACAGGACATGCTCTTTGAGGTGGTTTCTGATGCGATATCAAATTTGCCGGATGAGAGGGATTGTGATTGCGGGAATGCGACCCAGGGTGCGCGGGTGTAGATATTGGTGTTTGGCATCTGTTTTGTACCCTCTTCAAATTAAATGGCAAATAGGAATATCTATTTTTGCGGAATCATCCATGGATCAGCACTGCGTCCATACGCTGTTCTAATTTTCATCATAGGCGTCTCCCGTATTTATCAATAAAATATCCAACTACGGCACCGATTAGTGCACCCAAAATTGCTGACAAGAGCAAGCAGCAATAAAACCCAAAAGAGTACAAGGAGGGAGTTGATGGGATAATACTCACAACTTTCCCTCCACCATACCACCATAAAAAAGGAATATACGAACTTACAATCCCAAAAACGCTTCCGAGTATCGCACCAATTTTCCATTTATTCATAATCGTTCCTTCTGCCACTCGATTCACCTGAACTCATACACCACAGTCACCTGTGCCGAAACCGTCACATCTCCCGGCTGGATCTGTGGACCCGCACCCATTTCTGCCACAGGGACTTCCATCTGGTAACTAGTCTCGTAGTCCAGGTACATCCTGTACGGCGAAAGTTGCGATCCGGTTGTTGAGATCTCAACAGGACCCACGATCTGCACATCCATCGCATGTGCCACAGACACTGCATCAGCCTTTGCTTTTATAACAGCATCTGCGATAGCCTCGTCCCTGAGTTCAGTCTGCCGTTCATCGCTCACCGTGAAAGTCACGTCATTCAAGTTGTTCCTATATTATTCCCACCAACGGACACATTAATTATATTTATTATTTTATGCAGGTCGAATCAACCTAACATCTGCCAAATTAATTGGACCACCTTGACCATTCCACCCATTCAAAAGATGATAAAGCCCAACTATACAAATAATAAGTTCTGCCGATTTTAGCAACAATTCAGCCTCAGCAGGCTCCACTCTTGTTCGAGTTCCCTCCACAATTCTTGTTTTTTTCTTCAGATTGTTTGACCTTTCGACCGCATTACATATATCATCAATTGGTAACCCAATTTGGGAAACATTCTTCAGAATCAAATATCCAAAATCCTCAAGCATCTTTCTTACATTCAAATCATCCACATAAATATGTTTGCGCATAGCCACTACTCGTCCTAGTTCTGGTTCATCTTTCAGTAATTTACCTACTTTATTCATCAATTCAATATTTTGTTTCAATATTTTGACACGTCCCTTCCCTAAATTCCTTTTTAGATCATAATGAAACCTTCCAGCCGCAATGACCCCATGCCCCAGAAATGCCATGCCTGCTGATATTTTAGTAGTGGTATGACCGTTCCCCGTGTAAATTCGAACTCCATCTCCACATATTTTTTTCACCTCATCAATAACTTCAACAATATTCATCGTCTCTGAATCTGTTGAACGACAAACACCGGAATAGATCGGGGTCATATCAATGGAAACAGCACGCAAGTCAGCAAAACCAATCGTGTGATATCTGCCATGATAAGTGGATAAAATACTTTTTACCCTTGCATCAACTCCCATAGTATCAATAACAACACACTCGATTTTCTTATTCGTTATTTGTTCAATTGATTGATGTAAAAATTTCAGTTCAAGTATAAGTGTAGCATCTGAAATATAACGTTGGATGAAATATTTTAAACTAAAAAACTCCTCAGAATCTCTATATCGGAAATTTCTTCCCAGAAATCCAATGGAATTATAAAAACGATCGGCAAATTCCTCTTCCGTATATTCTACTGAGAAAAGACCATCGGTTTGTTCTTTAAATAAGCGTTGATGTTCTTTGAACCAAGTTGGATTTGAATTTCGAATATAAAGTGAAATTTCGTTTAATATATCCGAAAGATCATTCCACGTTGTTGGTATTTCCTCATCAGGTGCTTCTATTTCGATTGATATGGAATCAAATGACTGAAAGCCATTTATGGGATATGTTCCTGAAATAAATTGGTCTAAAATTTCAGGAGTTAAGTAGCCTTCATTTTCAGTTAATTCAATCAATTTTATGCGTTCGCCGATGTCTTGATAATGATAACTTTCTTCAGCAATTCCCGTTATGACTATAAACGCATGCAGTAAGTATGCAACAATTTTATATTTTCGTAAAGATTATATATAATAATTGAGTAATAAAGAGAATAATTCCAATTATTAATTAGATTTTTTAATAAACGGATGATTTTTCATGCCTCAAAAAATAAAACTTCGGAAAGGTTT
>DQIP01000170.1 GCA_020793565.1 Candidatus Methanovorans sp. | reverse complement strand
AAAAATCACTGGATTTTGGGATGACTATGTAACAAAAACTATATTATATCACAACGAATGTGGCGAAGGTATTGATAACGGAGAGATTGTTTTGGCTTAAGTACGATTAAAGCGGTTTTGAGACGTGAGGTAAAATAGAGTATAACAAGGCTAATATACAATATTAGAAATTAGGATGTAGTCATAAGGTGATATATTTGGTATCAACAATAGAATCAAAGCCGCAAAATCCATATCTTGAAATGTTGCGACCCGAGATCGCAGATATGGACCTGGCTCTTCCGGCAGCAAGTGCACTATTAGCATCATACCTTTTAGCAGGTGCATTCCCACCGATTATCCCATTCATAATTGCAGTTATTGGTGGTTATGCAGCAATCACAAGTTCGTATGTATTCAACGACTGCTGTGATGTTGACATAGACGAGATCAATCTGCCAAACCGTCCGCTTCCCTCTTCGAAAATATCAAAGAACCAGGCACTATCGTATGCACTTGTTCTAGCGATCATTGCAGCGGCTATCGCTTTTTATCTTAACCCCGAATCCTTCGTGGTTCTTATCATCGCAGTTGCTACCATCAGCATATATTCAGTAGTGGCAAAGAGAATGACGTTTTTGAGTTTTTTACCGGTAGGGATCGCTTACGGTCTCGTTCCTATCGGGATCTGGTTAGCTTTTGACCCTGCAGGGATCCTGCTTACTGCACAGGATTCTGTAATGGCAGAACTTGTAACGGAAGTGCATGATCCTGTAATACTGCCGCTTCCGGCAATCTTCTTAGGTATAATGATGTGTGTCACCGATTGGGGATTTACATTATCCGGCGTTGCAAGGGACGTGGAAGGCGACCGTGCCAAAGGCGCACCGACATTTCCGGTTACATTTGGTGTTCCGGTAACTTCTAAATTTGTGACACTTTGCTGGGTTGCAGGCGTAATAGCATCACTTATCATCGGGTGGACCGCACAGCTTGGTCCGATCTTCTTTGCAGGCGCAATATTGGCAGGTGCATGGATGCTCACACAGTCATTTGATTTTATAAAGAACTCTTTGCCTGAGCGTGGAGGCCAGCTCTTTTTACAGGGTTCCAGATACAGGAGCGTGATGTTTGGTTCACTCATTGTTGACGTGGTACTCTCCACGGTATCTACAGGTTATGTTTCGATTTTATGGTAATACGGGGGATATGAATGGATGCAGACATTATTGTAATTGGTGCTTCTCCTGCCGGGATCATGGCGGCAAGGAATGCGTCCCAAAAAGGCGCGAATGTAATCTTGATCGACAAAAAAGAAAAGTTAGGTCACCCACCGCATCCTGCTAATACGTTCTTTAAAGGAATGTTTGATAAAGCAGGTGAAAAAGTCAACCAAAAATATGTAATACACAACCTCAAAGGCATGCATATAGTTGCACCAAATGGTAGTGAAATAATTCTCAAAACCCCTGGCTATTTCCTTGACCGTACAAAATTTGATGAACATTATGCGAAAAAGATTAAAAAAGCAGGTGTGGATATCCGTACAGGCATTGAATCGTATAATGTGCTCAGGACTGGCGATACGTTCTCTGTGAGCACATCAGGTGGAATGCTCAAGTCAAAGATCGTGATCGCTGCTGATGGTATCAATTCAAAGACTTCCGGATTGCTCGGGCTAAAAACTGTCAGGTATCCGAATGATATAGCATGGGCAGTGGAAGCCGAGATAGAAGCAAGTGGGATTGGTGATGTTGATATGTTCGAATACTATCTTGGAAGCATTGCACCTGGCTGGAAATCCACATATTCACCAGGCGGCGGGGATTACGCAACACTTGGTGTATATGTCCGCAGAAATGGTATGGACGTATCACCATTTTTTGACAACTGGCTTGAAAAGTTTAAGCGTATGAAAGGACTTGATGAGATCAAGATACTGAAAAAGCATGTTGGCGGGGATCCTATTGCAACGGTTCCGAACCAGATCGTTGCTGACGGTATCATGGTCACAGGCGGTGCGGCAGGGCAATCAGGTATCGGCTATGGTATGCGGGCAGGACAGATATGCGGGGACGTGGCTGCTGATGCGGTTGCAAAAGGGAATGTGTCAGCAAAAGCACTTTCGCAGTATAAAAAACAGTGGAATAGTGAATTCAGGACAGAATATTATCTTGGTCATATTGCGCTTGAAACACTTCGAAAGATGGATGATCATGAGATCGATAAAATGATGAAGACATTCAAGGGGCAGGACCTGTCATTTTTACACGGCAGTTCATTTAACCAGGCATTGCAGGTAGGCATGTTCATGCTAAAGAAAAATCCTGCATCACTATTGTCTTATCGTGCACTGCTCAGGAACAGGTAGTTTGCAGTTGTAGTAATAGTTTGGTCAAGTAATAGTTTGGTTATAGTTTATTTGTAGTTATGTGATAAGTGTTAAAATGAAGTACTATCTTTACAAAAATCCGATCTTTAAGGTGTATGCCGTAGTCGAGAACGGTCGTGTCCGGATAAAGACATCAGGTGTGGCCTCATCTCTCATGAAGCCAATGGTATCTGGTATGCTTGAGATATTTGACGATAAGAAACCTGCGAAAGTGGAAGACGACAGGCTGATATTCTCAACATGGATGCCGCCGATCCCGAGCACGGCATTCAGCCGTTCGGTGTCAAACCAGATCAAGTGTCTTCGCGGCAATATGGTTCCGGAACAGGTGACGATATCCATTACCGAAGAGTGCCCTAATAATTGTATCCACTGTGCCCTGCCGGATACTAAGAATAAAGACCGGCTTACTCCTGAATTTATAAAAGATGTGATCGACCAGTCACTGAATATGGGTACAACCCTGGTTATATTCGATGGTGGGGAGCCACTGGTTTATGAGGGACTGGAAGACATGATACATCATGTCGATACCAACCGTGCAGTATCAGCGATGTTTACTTCGGGGGTCGGACTCACGCCAGAGCGTGCCAGAAGCTTAAAAAAAGCGGGATTGTATATGGTGAGTGTGAGTTTCGACAGTGCCAATGAGGAAGGGCATGACTTTATGCGCGGACGCGCAGGCGTGTTTAATGATGCTATCAGCGCGGTCAAAAATCTGATTGATGCAGGGTTGCTTGTTAATGTATATGTGGTGATATCACCACGCAATATCGATGAGCTGGATGATTTCTACATATTGGCACGTGACCTGGGTGCCCATGAACTATCATTTTACGAGATCGTTCCAACGGGCAGGTGGATAGATCATGAGAGTGAGATTCTCTCGCCCGATGATCATCGCAAACTTGATGATTTTGTAGCACGCGTGGATACCATGGATGGACCACGCGTATTTTCAATTCCGCATGTAATGAAGACAACAGGGTGCTTTGCAGGCAGGAAATGGCTGCACATAACTCCGCAGGGTGATGTTCTGCCTTGTGCATGTATTCCGATCTCTTTTGGCAATATTCATGAGGATACACTCAAAAGTGTGTGGAAAAAGATAAGGAAAGATCCTGCTTATAACGCAGACTCATGTTTGATGAGGGACGCAGAGTTTCGGAAGTTGTATCTTGATATAGAAGGTAAGTAGATAAATCGTATTTGTTTAGCGGTTTTTGACGCCGAAGCAATACGCCGGAGGCGCGTATTCCCAAACCACTGGCGCGAACGGTGATGTTTTCTCGGCATTTCAATTTATTATTTACATATAGGATAACAGGTCGTGTCCTAAGTTATGAGACCTAATGCGCTTTTGTCATAGTTCAAGTCCGTTATTGATATTGATTTCGAATAACACCCTTAAAATATATCTATTGTCTCGTAACATAATGATTATTATAGAAAGTCACGATTTCTGGGGCACTACCGGATAACGCAGCATAGCGTTATTACACACCAATGTTATTGAAAATGTTCCGATTTATTCGGCCGAGATATATTTTTAATAATGTTTAGAATACGCCGCCTGCGGCGGTATTGCTGCGCGGGGTCTGGTAATACGAGATGTGCATCGACATTTTATAGAAACCACCTATACAAATACGATAAATCTAATATAAAACGTAATTGTCCAGTCATCCTTAAGACCGGATACCGATGGCGAAAAGACGCTTATTTGTATATGCGGTAATACATTTATTAGTTTTTGATAGAATATAATTTATAGGATTATGTAGTCCGAGTAAATCTGAGCGTTAGCGAAGATTTTCTCGTTGTATATAATCTATAGGATTATGTAGTCCGAGTAAATCTGAGCGTTAGCGAAGATTTTCTCGTACAGAGTTCCATCGATCTAAAAGGTGTCTGGCAATTGTGTGCAATTATCAATGTGTTCCCCTGCGTACCCTGCGATTTTCAGAATCGTCCGGTAAATAATAAAAAGTATCCTAAAGTTAATGGATAAATTTAATAAAGGTCTTGGTATTTTGGACACGATGGATATTCATGATCTTGATGAGCGCTTTGTTATATTTAATGTGTAAACTCTGTGACATTTAGGTTGGTGATGTACATTGAATCTCCGAAAATCATGTATTCGGTATTATTGCGATATTGGAGAATACTGATGACATTAAATGATAATGACATAAAAACGATCGAGAAATATGCATTGCAAAATGCCGTGAAATATGGGAAAGCACCGCAGATAGGGGCGGTTATGGGACGTGTAATGGGGGAATGCCCCCATCTTCGCCCGATGGCAAAAGAGGTTACTCCCGTTATAGGGGAGATACTCGGCGAAGTCGCAAAAGGGGATGCGGATTCATGGCGGGAGCGACTTGAGGCAATTGCGCCGGAACTTATAGAGGAATTAAGTGTTAAAAAAGAGCCGGATAAAGGATTGAAACCACTGGATATCACAGATGGCGAAAAAGTGGTGATGCGTTTTGCCCCAAACCCGAACGGACCCCCGACACTCGGCAGTGCCAGGGGCATTGTGATCAATTCTGAATACGTGAAAAGGTATGACGGGACCTTTATCATGCGTTTTGATGATACCGACCCGCAGACCAAACGTCCCATGCTTGAAGCGTATGACTGGTATATCGAGGACTGTACATGGCTTGGTGCCGCACCTGATAAGGTGGTGCTCGCATCTGACAGGATGCAGATGTATTATGATTATGCAAAAAAACTGATCGAAATGGGACAGGCATATGCCTGTTTCTGCGAGAGTGGGGAATTCAAGAAATATAAGGATGCAAAAGAGCCATGCCCGCACAGGAACGAGAGTATCGGGGTAAATCTTGAACACTGGAAAAAAATGGTCGTCGGTGAGTATGGGGAAAAAGTTGCAGTACTTCGCATAAAGACCGATATCAAGCACAAGGATCCGGCAATTCGTGATTTCGGTGCTTTTCGGATCGTCAAGGTGCCGCACCCGCGTCCGGAGATTGGTAACAAGTACGTAGCCTGGCCGCTCCTTGATTTTGAGGGTGCTATCGAAGACCATGAACTCGGAATGACACATATCATCAGGGGCAAGGACCTGATGGACAGCGAAAAACGACAGGGATACATTTACAAATATTTTGGCTGGAATTATCCAAAGACCACGCACTGGGGGCGTATCAAGATACACGAGTTCGGCAAGTTCAGCACAAGCGGGCTTCGCCATGCGATCGAGGAAGGAGAATATTCAGGCTGGGATGACCCGCGTCTTCCAACACTCCGCGCTCTTAGGCGAAGAGGGATCAAACCGGAAGCCATACGCAAGTTCATGATCGAAATGGGAGTTGGTGAGACCGATGTGAGTATCAGTCTCGATACTTTGTATGCGGAGAACCGGAAAATGATCGACTCGATCGCAAACCGATATTTCTTTGTCTGGGACCCGGTGGAGATTGAGATACATGGTACCAAACCGCGAACATCAACACCGCCGCTTCATCCTACAGAGGACAGGGGACACCGCACTATCGAAGTGGACACTAAGATGTATGTTTGCAGTGAAGATGCTGAAAAACTCGAAATCGGAGACAAACTTCGATTGAAAGACCTGTACAATATTGAGATAACATCCCTTGCTCCGCTTCAGGCGAAGCACACTGGCGATTCAATGGAAGTGGTCAATAAAGGAGAAAAACGCATCAGGATCATCCACTGGGCACCGATCAACGGTGTATCCGTGAAAGTGCTGGCACCACATGGCGAGTTTAAGGGAATCGGTGAAAAGCAGATCGCAAATGAAATTGACAATACGGTACAGTTTGAAAGGTTTGGATTTTGCAGGATCGATTCAGTAGATCATGAGATTATTGCGTATTTTGCGCATAAATGAAAGACTTTTTAATGTATTTGAATGGATCGTGACAAAAATTATTCGCCGCAGGGGACACCACCTCCTGCGGAGTTGAGTGCCTGCCAGGCGTGCAGGACGATAAGATACGAGCACAGGGAATCCTTATTATCCCCTACGTTCCCTGCGGTTTTCCGAACTATTCCAGAAGATAATAAAGGGTCCCTGATTTACCGATCGATCAAATATCAGGTTCCTGGCCATATCCGATCTCTGCCCTCACCGTAGTAAACACGGGTCCGCGAATATCGATCTTTTTCTTATTACTTGTGATATAGCGCTGTGCAAGCGGTTCAAGTTTGATATTGATCTCGGACGGCACCTTTACGATACGAACCCGCGTTTCCCATTCCGATTCACCGCTTGCGACCGCTTCTTCGATCTCAAACGCCGCCTGGGCAGCAAACGCATCAATGAACCGGATGCCTGTGCGCGCAGAATCATTGTCGAATGCCTTGCGCCATTTCTTCTGGTCCGGCAATCCCAGTATGTCACTTTCGTATACAAGAACCTCATTAAAAGCAGCAGGACCGCACAGTTTTGTATCCTCTTCCGGCTCAATGACCGTAACCTTCACAAACCTGTCGCCAATCTCTCCTTCCCATGCCACAAACTCACATGGACTCGGTTTTGAACTGTGTAGTTCACACTGCTTCACGATCGCCTCTGCGATCTCCTGTCCCTTAGGCGTGATCGGGGTCCTGTCAATAAACACCATCTTTGCAAGTTCATTGTCCTGCATTTCCCATTCCGAATACTGTGCTATCTGCGGATACGTGAGTGCGCGAACATCTGTCGCATCGTGGAGGATCATGGCAAGCCGTTCAACTCCGAGACCAAGATTCATTACGGGATATGGTATGTTGTATTGCGCGAGTGCTGTCGGTGAATAGATGCCGAATGTAGCGACCTCTATCCAGCCATCTGAATATTTTGTGTTAGATCCCACGAGTTTCGGGTGGAATGCGAACACCTCTATCTGGGTGTCAGGTACATAGTACTTGCTGCGTTTTTCATCAGGCCTGAACTTGAATTTCTCAAACCCGAACTGGGACAGCAGTCCCTGTGCCACAGCCTTTCCATGGTCTACCGTGACATTCTCATCCATGATCACGCAGGACGCTGAATAATATGTCATCAGGCGCGCCGCATCTTCCTGCTGTTCTCTCCTGAAACAGCGGTCAATGGAGAAAAATCTGAATGGCGGATTATTGCGCTCAAGAACCGCCTCAAGTGTGATAAACCATCCCGATGTCATGTGGCTTCGCAGGGTCTTTCCGGAAGATTGTGCAACAAGTTCCTTGAATTCCGGGAATACCTGGTCTATCATCTCAACTACCAGGGAATCAGATACGCCAAGTTGCCCGGCTATCTCAGGAACAAGGTCGTCGCCTTCCACTTCACCTTTCTTGTACAAATGCAGTACCTTGCGGACAACCTCGATACCCTCATCACCAATATCGCCCAGTATTTCCTTAACCTGGTAAACACGCTCATCCGATATCCCGACATTGGGGCGCGGCAATCCTGCCAGGTAGAAGCACCTGTCAAGCACTGCAAGAGCCTCATGCCCGAACTGCTTGTGTACCTCACGCTCATCTACGATAAGGGGATTCATCATTTCCCCAAACCCCATGCGCAGGTATGCTTCCCGCAGTTTTGCGATCGTATCGTACACAGGATGTGTTTTTCCAAAAGGAAGTGATGTGCGCGGGTATTGTTCAGAGGGAGATGATTTGTGTATCAGTTCGGCTCCCATATTCCATGCAGCATTAAAATCATCTTTTGCCGCTTTTTTTATCATTTCAGGGTCAAATTTCATTTAAAATCCCCATTGTTTGCAATAGTTGTATAATTATTATAAGTTTTTGTCTGTCAATCAGTTCATGCTTCAAATTACTTCATTGTTTGCTCAAGTTTCTGCTACTGTGCGTATTTGTAATGTAGCCGCGTGTGATGGTATCAGTATGACCGAACATTATCATTACTGAATAGGTATCATCCACTATATCTAAAAACCTATTTCCTTCCTGCGGCATATCCACTCTGGTATATGGGACTTTTAATATATTCCGGATAATGAACCATGGTATCGATTTTCATCCCTTATGCAACATAATCGATTCCCCTGCTTGGTAAAAATAAAATCGCAGACCCGGGTGTTATTGGCGGACTAAGGTACTTTAGTCCTGTGCATCGTGACTTTTTCAGGCACAAAACAAAAATATATATATATCGTTACAAGAATACTGATATTGCTATTGATAAAATAATGTGGTGTAAAATATGAAAATCAAAGTAGTAGGAAGCCGTGAAGAAATAACAAATTTGTCAAAAGAAGACATTGCAGTCCACCTTGCATTCCGTCCATCAAATAAAGATGTGTTTAATTTGGTACAGGCATGTCCGAATATTAAATCAATTGAAATTCCATCATCTTATCACAAAACCATGTCCAAATCCATTCAAATGTACTTTGACATGGCAGGCATTCAATTACTCAAAGGTGACGTGTGGGGCCATCGTGGAAACCTGAATAAGTATTATGAGGTGTCAGATTCAATAACAGATAAGATCGACCAACTCAAAAAAGATGGCAAAACTGATGATGAGATTGTCAGGGAAGTGACCCAAAGCAGTAAGTTGAGTGAAGGGATGGTGCGTTTTATGCTGAAAGAATAGGACAACTTACACTTTTTTTACCCACATTTATCCAGTTAACAAATTGAACCGCACACATTTCAAACATTTTTATCCAGCCCTTTTTAACAGGGGCGTGACCATAAACAAAAGTGATTACCTGATGGAAAATATTACAATCCATTCCATCCCATTCATATCCCACAAAAACTTTTTGTCATATGCGCTTGAATATATATGAACATCGATCACCTGGCAGACGCAGGCCGTACATTCATACCCGATGAATCCTATATCGATCCCTCCAGGCGTCCATCCCCTATGAGTTTTCCCTGTTATACTACTCCGCAAGTATAATTCACAGTTATCTTGTAATAAAACCGATGCACGAAGGTTAATTGATAACCAAGATTTACAAAAAATGAAGATATTAGATAATACAGTAGCAGGTGAAAGGACAGGATCAGTTGAAAAGAAAGAGCCTTTCACAGCAGGCAATATCAGGGAAGCGCTTGCAACAAGCTATGACATTACCGTAGATACGGATAACCTTGAAGAAATTCTTCTTGATATGGATAAATACGGGCTCATTACTGGCAATGATGCATATGAAATAAAGTGCTTGCGGCGGGTAGCAGGGATTTAAAGGTTACATTCATGATGTGAAAAAACATATGATGTAAAAAGAAAGGCATTTTAAGGATAACGTCTTTTAAGTAAAAAAATCACAGCGATTTATGTAGATACATGTGTAATGTGTGCAAATGTACACTATTTTTCACGAATTTAATGCAGATTAAATGTTTGTCTGCACATTAAATTTTAAAATGTTATTGCGAAATGATACCAAACTTGCCCATTACGTATGCAAGTCAAATCGTTTCGCATAATAAGGAGGATTCCAATGAATGTATACAAATCTTATGATGACCTGCCAAAGATAAAATTGCCAAAGAGTCAGGAGGTGTTTATCAGTGACAGTACGATCCGTGACGGTTCCCAGATGCCTGGCATCGTTATGAACAAAAAACAAAAACTCAAGATATATGAATTTTTACATGAGATCGGGATCGAAAAACTTGAAACTTTTGTGTTTAACAAGCGTGACAGGGCAGCAATCAAATTGATGCTTGACCATGGATATGAGTTCCCAGAAGTTACCGGATGGGCACGGGCAGTGCCGGCAGACATTGATATGGTACTGGAAGTTGACGGGATCGAAGAAGTCGGAATTCTTATGTCAGTATCTGATTCACATATATTCGACAAGATGGGACTTGCAAGCCGCGAAGCAGCAGAGGAGAAATACGTGGATGCACTTCAGTATGCAGTTGACCACGGACTCCGGACCCGCACACATATTGAAGACATGACACGTGCGGATAATTCTAATTTCGTTTATCCGCTTGTTGAAAAACTGCTTGATATCGATCCGGATTGTACGATACGGCTGTGTGATACTGTGGGTTTCGGTCTTCCATTTATTGACGTTGATGAACCGTATGGCATCGCTTCGATGGTTAAGCATATTAAAGATGAACTTGGTGCTGTAAATATAGAAACGCATTGCCATGATGATTTTGGCCTGGCTGTTGCGAATTCACTTGCAGGGTACTGGCACGGTGCGAACTGGTCAAGTGTGACATTCCTTGGCATCGGTGAGCGGGCAGGAAATGCTGAAATGGAAAAACTGCTTATTTTCCTTACAGAGCGGATTGAAGGATTTGATAAATATAATCTTGAACCAATCTCAAGATTTGCAAAATTCATGGAAAAGGAGATAGGGATCAGGATCCCACGTAATAAATCCGTTGTTGGCAGAAATATTTTTGCACATGAATCAGGGATCCATGCCGCGGGTGTTATCAAAAACCCATTCACGTATGAGCCTTTCCTGCCAGAGAAGGTCGGAGGAGAACGCATATTCCTTATTGGTGATTCATCTGGTATTGAAGTGCTGAAATACAAGGTTCAGGAAACACTGAATGACCTGATGGATGTTGAAATAACAATTAACAAAAATGATTCTCGCCTTAAGGCTATCCAGAAAGATATCCAGAAATTGTATGACAGTGAAAAGCGGGTTTCATGCATATCTGACGAGGAGATACAGGCATATGTTGAAAAATACTTCTTGTTCGAATCTGTGGTAAAGCGTGATATGCATCATGAGGATGAATATCTGAATGGGGAAGAGGAATTATAAAACCAGTATTTAGGGAGACTTTTTATTATCTTCTGCACCTCCCCGTCTCCACGCAGCGCATCGTACACATCCCCGACTGTCCGCATATTGGCTTTCTCAAGCGCCGCAAGCTCCTGCGCCTCGGCGGCGGTGGGTTTTTCATTGTATATAATCTATAAGATTATGTAGTCCGAGTTAATTCGACCGCAGGGAGGATTTTCTCGTTGTATATAATCTGTAGGATTATGTAGTCCGAGTTAATCCGACCGTAGGGAGGATTTTCTCGTCAAGCTGGTTCATCCAATGGAGTTCCGACCAGCGG
>DQIP01000171.1 GCA_020793565.1 Candidatus Methanovorans sp. | reverse complement strand
TTGTTAATACAGGTTATATTCTCCAGGCCTTCATTTGCCGCATTCTCTTCCAGACAGGCAAGCATTCCACTTGATGGCTCTACAACCGTCACGTGTTTTACGATCTTTGCAAGCGGGATGCTAAGTGTACCCGGACCTGCACCAATATCAAGCACACTACACTCCGAATCAATATCCAGTTTTGACATAATTTGTGCAGGACGGTCATCATCTTTGATGGATTGGCTGAACCGCCTGGCTCTTTTGTCCCAGAACTCAGTCAAATCTCCACGCCGCTTTTTCCATGAAGCATTTTCCATCGCTTCTGTCCACATCTTGTTCCAGTCAATTCCATGAATCATTCTTATATTCCTCATTCTTTCTCACTATAATCACAGACGAAACTGTTTTGAGAGTATATATCTGGAGTCAGGAACATTAATCCAACAACAAGATATGGCACAGTTTACCAATCCGCTTTTTTGAATTCTAATTGTTTTCAACTCAATTCGGGATATACGAATACTCCATGATTACTCACATTGAAATCTATGTAACAGAATCTGTCTACATATTCCTGATGTATCGCCTGCGGATCGATGTCTGTGAAGAGATCCGGGTGCATCAGCTTTGCAGCGTATGCGGTGCCCATGAGGGTCTGCCCGGCACCGCCAAGCAAGTTTTCATCTACAACAAAAACACGTCCGTTCTTCACTGCATTGACGTTAGCAAGTTCAGGTCGATTCATGAGTTCTTCTCTCAGTGCTGCCACTGTTGATGTATCATCTGTTTCGTAACCGCGTTCTGTGGCTGGAAGTTGAGATGAAGCGTGTATGAAAATGTAATCAGGATTTTGCACTGCCACCCATTCGGGATCAACATCAATGACACTTGAGTATAGTGGTGAATCCGGACCCACTATATCATCAGCGATGTTCCTTCCGCCACCTACCATATACCAGTGAGAGTATCTATCGCCTGAACCTTTGGTTTGATAACGGCGATACTCGAAATACACACGCTGCAGTTCTTCCTCCGAAAGTTTCATTGTTCTGGATTCGATCAGATCAAAGTATCCTTTAAACCAATCAACAAACTCATAAGCCTCGTCTTCCCTGTCAATTATATAACCATACGCCCGTATGTTTTCTGGTAAGGTATCTGGCTCACGCATATTCAGGGAAATAAGTGGCATATCAGGGAGTTTCTCTTTGAACAACCTCTTTTGTTCTTGTCCTGCCTCACCCGATGCCCATATTGCCTCCAGGTTCGTTTGAACCGCATCAGGTTTTAGGCTGAGTATCATCTCGATATCACATTTAGCCGGATCTGAAGATACAACATCTGGCAACTTACTGATAACTGGATACGATAATGATAGTTTTGACCGGAAATCACCGCAAGCACAGACGAGTATGTCCCTTGCACCAAGTGCTCGTGTTGTATCAATACCATTCCAACCCAGATTCACCAACCGTTCAATCGGCTTATTGACAGTCTCGGCTTTTCCAAAAATATCAAGGTATGTAAGATTCTTCTCCATTCCAAAAATTATCAGTTCGGTTTGTGTCACATCAAGAACATTGATCTCACCATCGTACTTAGCATCAGCAAGTTTTGTAACATTTTTGTATTCCATGACGACCTGTACAGTGTAGGTCACATCCTCCATGTTTATGATATTATCTTCATTCGCGTTCCCGAAGATTCCGAGCGTGTGGTCTGATGCTGCTGCAGGGAGTGTACAGCAAAGCAGCAGCAAACCAATGTTCATACCAATCACTATTGCATTCATCTTTACCACATATATTATGTTTTACATCCATTTTTGTTCATATCAGCTTAATTCAGGATACACGAATGTCCCATGTTCGTATACGTTAAACGATATATTCATGAGGTCCATGTATTCCTGGTGAATAGCCTGTGGATCCATATCCTCAAAGCGAACCGGATAGAACCACTTTGCCATGGTTACAAGTGCTGATGGATAATTAGGTGTGATTGCGTGGTCATTCGTGATCAAGTACACGCGGTCGTTTTTCACCGCTGCAACGTTTTCAAAACCTGGTAAACTTTTTATTTCATTGTGATATGCTTTAAGCAGCGCATCATCATCGAGTTCATATGGTCTTATACCGCTACCCATTGCCCTGCCCAGAATAACTTCAGGATTCTGATTCAGGATCCATTCCACTTCGATATCACCATATTCACAACCACTACCACTGGAATCCGATGGGATGCATCCAGCTCCCATGTTAATTCCACCAGCTAACTGGCAGAGCCCATGCGCAGGATGTCCTTTTCCTATTCCCGTACGAGATATTTCTGTTCCTCCAGAACTCTCTACGAATACCCGTAGCTTCTCATCATCCGGAATTTCAGAAACCCTTTTTATTATTTCATCGACATACCTGTCGTGCCACTCAAGATATCTTTCTGCTTCATCCATCGCGTCAAAGATGTATCCGAATTTTATCGCCTCTTCTCTCACTGCTTCTATGTCTTCCATACCACCAAATTCCCCAATTCCGGTGCAGCCCACTCGAAGGACAGCTATATGATCCGGTAATTTATCATTGAGCGACTCGTATTCGGGATAAAATGTATACGCCAAGACGATATCTGGCTCAAGCATCAATATTGCTTCTATATCGGGCGAACCACCATTTCCAATACTAGGCTTTGTACTCATTACAGGGAACCTCCTTGGCTGCCTCTCAAAAGTGTCTCTTACACCAACAACCTTGTTATCAAGATGCAGTACCTGAAGCATCTCTCCACATTGATGGTGATATATGATAATTCTGTCAACCGGCTTGTTCACAGTTACGATCCTGTCATCAGCATCCACCAGAGTAAGCTTCTTTTCCATTCCAAGAATGATCAGCTCGGTCTGTGTTACATCAAGAACGTTGATCTCACCATTGTACTTTGCATCTGCAAGTCTTGTTTGGTTATCAAGTCCCAGAACGACGGATGTAGTATATTTCACATCATTTTGATCTATTGTGCCATCCTCGTTCGCGTTACCGAATACACCAAGTGTATAGGCTGATGCTGGCATACAGGTCAGTAAAATTGCAGTTATGACCAGCCCGAGAGAGAAAAGTCTCCCTCTGGTCGAATTAATTCGCAATATATATTTATAAAATATATATGGCAAGAAACTGTTACTTGTCATGCAGCACAACCTATTATCTTTTGCTGAACCGAACCATACAGAAAACCGCTATCAAACCCACAAGAGCAATCACTGCCCCAAATCCAGGCGTGGATCCTGGTACATCCGTCGCAGTGGTAACTCCCCAATTAGTATTGATCTGGTTGGCTTCAATATTACCAAGCAGTCCATTGGAAATGAGCAGGTCACCCTCGCCTTCATCTATCACTTCAAAACCGATTCTGGCAATTTGTCCCGAACCGCTTATTCCGGTAACACCTTCCAGGTTGAATATCACTCTTAACGTGTTAGTATCAATGGAATGCCACTGTAACGGTATTTTTATTCCTTCGATGGTTCCGTTCTCAACATTCACAACTTCTAAAACACTTGAATTGAACGATAGGTCAAACTGGCCTGCATCAAGATCAGTAACATTGATTATTTCTACTGTAGCATAAACCGTACTTCCTTTTACCAGTTCAGGAGCATTCAGGTTAACAGTTATTTGCTGGGCCTGGGCGGGAACTGCTGCAAATGCAATAAGGAATGCAGCAAAGCAGATACCTATCATGGTACTTTTTTTAAAATTAGTAAGGGATTTTTTTTCCATTTGATCACCTTTAAGAGGTTCAATAAAATTTCATAAAAATGTCCATCATGCACATAAATACATACAAATTTAGATGGATTAACTCATAATATTGCTAATTGAAGTAGTTGAGTTTATTAGCTTTTATGTTGTTGAGTATTATTTTAAATAATTAATTCACACGAATTAAACATATTGTATAAACTAATATATTATAAATATTGTGTTTAGAATATATTATAACACTATATGATTATTATGTATGATATGACAAGGAATATGGAACGCGAAAATACTTCACACATATTCCCGTCGTGAAAAATGAACCATAACTCCAATAGGCAGAAAATTCAGGTTTGTACACGATCATAGTCTTAACGTGCATCTCGCTCTCTGCTATCAATGGATCGTTCGGGATTGCGCCTACAACATTCGAACCAATGCCTTCTGCCACTCAAGTTCAAGAATATAATCTCATTACCCAAGTGGCTCAAGAAGTTCCTTGATAACGATCCTCTCAAAAGTTAGGAAGACTGTGCAGTGTGATATTAGGAATGTTCTTTGGTGGTTTATTGGGCGTGTGTGGTGACTGGCCGACCATGAGGATTACATAAATATTGATCAAATTATCGGACGCATGGCAGGTCAAACACCAGCAACCAAACGCGAATTTTTCAATGCCCTGCATGAAGTTGTTGATAACCGGATGCCGGCTTTGCGTTAAAAGTCTGATCGTGCCCCTACTTTTTACACCGACTCCTTACTTTCCCCTCGTTGCAACATCACCCCATCGACACGTTTATGTAATTTTCTTACTTTCCTTACATGTAAGAATATCAGGAGGTAGTCAATGCCATTACTTGAGATGAAAAGCGGAACAATAACAAGGAAAGGACAGATCTCCATTCCAAAACGCATCAGGGATATTGAGGGGTTTAAGGAAGGGGCAAAGATTGCTATCTTTGCATATGATGACAGGATAGAATTACGGTCTATGAAACAGGTAGAAGAAAGTATGCAGACTGCGTTTGCAAGTGAGAAAGTCCTTGCAAAAGACTGGAATACCAAAGAGGAAGATGAAGCATGGAAAGACTTGTGAAAGGCGATGTTGTTGTCATTCCTTTTCCCTTTTCTGACCTGAGTGCTTCCAAAAGAAGACCGGCGTTAGTTGTTGCTGACTTAGGTGGCAATGATGTAATCCTCTGCCAGATAACGAGTGTAGCGAGGAATGACCGATTTTCCATACCTCTTACCAGAAGCGATTTTAATGAGGGGAAATTGAAGCTGGAAAGCAGGATTCGACCAAATCGGCTATTCACAGCCGATCGATCAATCATTGAATACAAAGCAGGAACATTGACGAACGAAAAGGTAAAAGTGATCGAACAGACACTTATTGACATATTTACCAAATAGCGAGTTCGTACACATGCGGCGAATGTCTTAAAAATCAAAGCCGAAGTCGGAGAGATTTTATTCATTCCGGCGTGGTTGTTTTAGAGTGTGTTTGAAAGGTCAGGGCGGGGATAGTGGTTGGGATGGATTTTTAGCGCATGGTAAGTCAAATGCCAGATAGAACGCAAATTTTTTTATGCGGGGCATGAAATTTATGATGTGAAAATGCCAGCTTTGTGTTGAAAATTGGATTATGCTCTGAGTTTTTGCACAACTTCTTAATTTACACACACGAATGGTTTATTAAATAAAATTGTGATATGAAAAGAGAGCACTATTTTCAAATCAATTTATTTATATATAAAAGTTACTTACTATAAAAAGAATACAATAATAAAACTTCAACCTAGTGAAAACATCGATCAGAAAACAATATTTATAGTTTATTATATAGGCATTATCAAAAATGATGATTATTTTATGAGGAGGAGAACAATGATTACTTCTTTTTCGATTCAAAGATTTAAAAGTTACAATGAAGCTGAAATGGAATTATCTACACTTTCCTTGTTTATTGGTGCAAATGCTTCAGGCAAGAGTAATGCCCTTGAAGCAATTCGCCTTTTGTCGTGGTTAGCTCAAGGTAGTCGTTTGGATGATCTCGAAGGAAGCATCCCCGGATCAGAAAAGATATTAAGGGGACAAACATTAAACATGTTTCGAAATGAGGAAAAGAGTTTTAGTATTGGATGCGAGATACTCACATCTCAAAAGGAAATTATTACGTTAAAAATTGAAATCGGTACAATAAAAGATCATCTAAGTATTATTAATGAATCAGTTTATAGAGAATCTGATAATCTTCCACTTTATAGCGTAACTAGTGATCCAAGTGGTTTTACCGATGAGATAAGTGTTACATATAATAATTTTAAAAAAGGAGGGAGGAAACCAAAAATTCCTTGTTCCAATAGACAAGCTGTTTTTTATCAACTTGAAACCCCCGCTCGTTTTGCAAAAAGCCACGTAACATCACAAAAGGTAATACCTGCTGTGGTTAAAGAAATACGAGAATCTCTTAGAAACGTCGTTTTTCTAGATCCCAGACCTATCAAAATGCGAGATTATTCATATGCTAAAGATAATAAAATGAAAGAAGATGGTACAAATCTTTCTGGTGTCCTATATGATCTTTGCGATAAAGGTCTTGAAAATAAAAATCAACTGCTTGAATTTGTTCGTTTCCTTCCAGAGCAGGACATAACCGATATTAAATTCATAAAGACTGATCGTAATGATGTTATGGTACAATTAATTGAATCATTTGGGAATGTTAGCAGGGAAGTTGATGCCCCCATGCTCTCAGATGGGACTTTAAGAGTATTAGCAGTAGGTGCAACGCTGCTAAGTTCCCCTCCAAAGTCTCTTGTTATAGTTGAAGAGATTGATAATGGTGTGCATCCTAGCCGTGCAAATTCTCTTATTAAACAGATTCAGAAAATTGCAGAAAAAAGGCAACTAAGAGTATTATTAACATCACATAACCCTGCACTTCTCGATGCTCTTCCATATGAAAGCCTACCTGATGTTCTTTGTTGTTACCGAGATCAAGATAAAGGTGACAGTCGAATTGTAAAATTGGGGCAACTAGACCGGTATCCAGAGATTATTGCCCAGGGTCCATTAGGGCAATTGATGACTAAACGTATACTAGATCGTTTCATTAATGATAAATCCACTCCGAAAGAGCAGGAAGCTGCATCTTTATCTTGGCTCGAAAACTTCAAAAAAGGTGTATCTGAATGAGTGGTGCTATTTGCTTGGTTGATACGTCTGTATTGCTTGAGATTCTTGAAGTACCTGGAAAATGTGGGAATCGGCAATCAATATTAGATGATCTTGAAACAAAAATAAAAGATAAAGAAGTGTTGTTTCTTCCATTAGCAACCATTATAGAAACTGGAAACCATGTTGCTCAAAATGGTAATGGAAGTCAACGGCGAAAATGTGCTGATGTTTTTGTTAAATTTGTTCAGGATGCACTTGATGGAAAATCTCCGTTCCAGCCAATCAAATTCATAGAAAATGAACAATTACATGAAATTATATCTCAATTTACAGATTATGCGATGAAAGGAATTAGTTTGGGAGATGCTTGTATAATTGATGATTATAAAAGATTATGTGAACAGCATAAACATAAAACAATTTATGTCTGGGCACTTGATGGGGATTTGTCATCATACAGACAAACCTCAAGGGTTTGAATTATTCTCGGATTGCTTCAATAAGGATTTCATATCTAATTCTTTCTTTTTGCACAGTCATTACGTAATAGAGACTGTCGGAAAAGTCCACATTTGTGGGGATTTTAATTTATTCAAAAAATTCTGTGCAGCGCTGCATAGCGGTTCACTCACAAATATTAAATATAATGTTTCAATTTTACCACTTTTCCGACAGTCTCTAATATACAACCCCCACACCCACAAACCTAAAGGAATCTCAACCCTCTCGGCATCTCCCCAACCCTCTTCCTGAACTCCTCCGGCCAGTCATCCGGATCAAGCCCTTTCTGCGCTAAAAACACCGATGACCAGCGCTCAAGCCCGACACCTGAACAACCTGACCACAGTTCATCGCCGGACTGGCATTTCACATTGAAACCCGATGGATACTTGTTCCCATTGACGCTCACGTTCTGGAACTCAAGCCACTCGCCCCCATCTCCACGATACGGCAGGGGTGCTTCATAATCAATGGTTCCGATCTCGCCCTGTTCCGAGATACCATCAAGACCTTCCTGTGCCATGAACCAGGGTGTGACCCAGGCCTTCCGCCACTCAAGTTCAAGAATATCATTGAATATGTGCAGGTATCTCTCCTGCAATTCCTTTGAATGTGCCACAACCTGCTCAGGCGTTCCCGCCCAGACGATCTCAACCCTATGGAACTCATCCACGCGCTCCATCCCGTGAATACCGCCGCTCTCATACCTGTGTGACGTACCCGAGCGGTCGAATACCTTTATCGGAAACTCATCTGTCGGTATGGTCTCGCCCTGTAGATATGGCCAGAATGGCGGACACTGCGCATAACACATTCCACCGATCGGGTCGCCGATCTTCTCCTTGATCATAGCTGTCGGCACTTCATGTGTAACCTTATAGTAATCGGAAACCTCTTCCCAGTATTTCGGGTCTCGTGTTTTTGGAGGGCACACATAATATATCTCAGGATACACACCTTTTGCGTGACCGGATTTCTCCCAGACCTCCCACGGAACAAGTTTTGGGAATATCATCTCATTATATCCGAGAGGCTCAAGAAGTTCCTCGACAACGATCCTCTCAAAGGTCCTGAACATTCTCGTCGATTGTGCACCATGGATCCACTGCCCGCGGCTCGCACCACGTTTAAGCCAGCCTTGTTTCACCATCTCCTTTGTAGGATCCCCTGAAAAAACGTGCTCCTTTTTCTCGCTCTCCCACAATATCTCCCAGTGCTCACCCTTTCCGCCATAACTCAGGGCTGCGATCTTATCTTCCATCAGTTTAAGGATCCGATCAGGCACGCGATTCTCCAGTTCCGATTCCCCAACATCCAGCGTAAGCGTAATGATCCCGTTATCGTACACAATACTGCTCACATAAGGTATCTTGAGTTCCCCAAGAGGTTTCTCGGATGGTAGTTCAATGATGTACGACTCTACATCAATTCCCCTTACTCCGATATGGAACTCCTTTCCAAGTTTTGCAGCAAGCGGTTTTCGAACACGAAGCAGCGCATCATGCACCCGCACATGCTTTCCCGACTTGACAACAAGGTTAATCCGGTCTCCATCAATGTCCCACTCAACAATACGTGCGCCTTCGCCTTCCGGTGCGCCTTTTGTGAGTATGGTCTCATTCGCTTCAGTGAAAAAAGCATCAATTACATCTTTAGCAGGGGATGCATCGGCACTTGTCTTAAATGAACCTTTTAAAGTAAACTGCAATTCCATGTATAATTCCTCGTTGTTAATGTTAATATTAAATTTGAAATTGAAATTGAAATTGAAATTGGTAACTGACAGTATGAATATTTAACGTTTCTCCCCAACATCGTGTGTGTAATATAAATGTTAAGGATACATCGCTAAATAGCAATCGTATTGCTTGAATTCGTGGACAGGATGAGATGGATTGACAGGATACAAGTGACATTTCCATCCTGTAAATCCTGTTCATCCCGTCTAATACTTACATATTCAATGTGGAATAATCCTATTTAACAAATATTGAACTCAGTGTCCAGTCCATCAATCCAGTGATGAACAGACATCCTCCGCGATCTTCGCATTCATCAGAAAATCATCAACAGTCGCAATAAGCGACGTGATCTTTTCGGTTGAAAAATACACGATCGCAACATCATCGCAAACATCGGTACGCATACTTGACAGGTTATCCGGTGCAAGCGCCGATGATACGGATCTTGCTATCCCTGGCGCATCAGGACTCTTGAATTCAATTGTACCGTGTATTTTCATATATTGTGACTTCCCATCAGGATTTCCTGGTCTCTTGCTGTGTTCCTAACTGTTCACCGATAATATTGTCTACAATACTTATAAATTCCTCTGACTTTCCTTTTGGAATTGCGGCACCTGATGCAATATTATGTCCCCCTCCGCTTCCACCGATAGCTTCTGCCCCTTCGCGCATGGCGTATGAAAGGTCAAGTCCGTCCGCGATGAGTGCATGGGTTCCGCGCGCGGATACTTTGACAATATCATCAACCTCATTTATCGCAACAAACGGCTGATCCGGATAGATGTACCTGACAACCGTGCTCGCAATGATACCGGTTGATTCTATATTTTTTGCATCCAGGTACCACATATTCTTGCCCTGCTTTAGCATACCTTCGGCTCTTTTAATATCCGAAACAACGGATCTCTGGAAATCAATAGAAAGCGCGCGCGCTTCATCAGCGACAGATGCGTCTTTCATGCACAGCGAAAGCGCAAGTTCGCTCTTATCAAGTTTTCCGCATGTGTTCAATATAGCGACAAGGTCGTACGAGTTCTGCACGATCTCACGATCCAGTATATAGATATCCCCTATAGCAGCATCCACAGCTTCCGGACTCGCATTTTTTGTCAGTTTCAAAGCAATAGCAGACGTCAGTTTCTTCAGGTTATCAGCAGACATCGTGCCAATCTCGCCGTGTATATCCAGGATATCCAGAAATGCATTGATCTTTTGGCGGTCACCTGTTATGTCAAGATACGGTTCACTTGTATACTCCAGAACATCTGCAATATCCCCGGAACCTACCTTCAAACCTTTCCTGATGCTAATGATATTGTTCTCCAGAGCCTCATCCAGTATGATACGGTTTGCAGACTCAAATAATTGCTTATCGCCAACAGCACCTGCGATCGCCAATCCCGCAAGATCAATATTTGTCTCTTTCATCTGTCTGGCAACCACATATGTCGTGCCGGATGCTGACAGGTGTATTGCACCATCGATCCCGACCATGTGGGGATTTATCACAGTCTTTGCAGGCGATTTTCCCACTGGCTGATGATGGTCGATTATCACAACATCCTGTGAAACTTTTTCAATGAGGTCTGATTGTCCGCATCCCATGTCGCAGAACAGCACAAGGTCACCTTCAGGTACTGTGCTGTTCACCATATCAACAATTGACTCATCCAGCCTGCTGACAATGGTAACATGAAATCGTGTATTATTCCTATGCAGTGCCTGACAGATGATCGCAGCAGATGTGATACCATCGGCATCATTGTGTGAGATCACACGAACATGGCCGTATCCTGATATTACATCAGCCACCTGTTTTGCAAGTTCTGTCAATTTTTGGATGTTATCTGTGTTTTCGTTCAAACCGTATCACCTGTGCAAAATTATAATCTTACAACTTTCTCATGCCATAGGTATTGTGCAGTCCCGAATGTCCTGATCATATATACTCACCCCTACTTATTATATATTCTCACAATCCAGCCTGCATGTGTTTGAGGAAATCTCCATAATCACAATACTGTTTTCATCTGTAGTTGCATCGAATTCATCCCCTGCAAGCGAATATATAACATGCTCCAAAATTGGATTATTTGCAACAGCCAACATTACCTTTGGACGCATGAGTAGCCAGTAGTTTGCAACATAATCATTCTCCGGCTGCAAATATAGCTGCGTTCATACATAGGACGGTCTTTTAAAAAATATATAACTCCGATTCCAATAATTGGATTGCAGGCTAGTCATATAACTAAGGAAAACACGAAAAAATACCACAAAGTAGAGACCGTCGTTTTAGTTCATGATTTTCACCCACTAAGGGTCTATTAACTGCATGTTTCCATCTTTATAAAAACATTTTGTTAATATTTACTATACTCCCATTTGACCCATAGGTCTCCACACTTGCCGTAATTCATCACATTCATTAATCTTCCTCCT
>DQIP01000172.1 GCA_020793565.1 Candidatus Methanovorans sp. | reverse complement strand
ATCAAATACCCCAAAACCAGCATCGCAAGTGAGATCAGCCACGCCCACCTGAGTATACGTGCAAGGTTTTCGGGTCTGGATATATATCCCACTAATCTCTCAGCCAGATTCGGGGCCGGCTGATCATCGGATTCAGGCTGCATAATAATTGTTCTGCGTTATGCTTGAGACTTTTTAATTTATTCCGGATGAAATGAATCATGGCAAAGAAAATAAACCACGGAGGACACAGAGAATCGTTGTTTTTTCTCTGTGTCCCTCCGTGTTCTCGGTGGTTTTCCGAACCATTCCGGAAGATAACGAGAAAATCCGCCCTACGGTCGGATTAACTCGGACTACATAATCTTATAGATTATATACAATAAAAAATCTCTTATGCTTTTTTAATTCTCTTGAGCCGAAACGTGTTCTCACGTTCCATCTCTTCAAGACGCAACTGAATAAAGACCATCGCCGCAGTTAGTTCAGGAATGACCTTGAACTCAAGAGCATTGACACGCCTTTTGGTCTTCTCGATATCATCAAGAAGTCTCTTCATGGTCGTCTCGATCTCGGCTGCAAGGATGATCTTCTCAACAAGTATCTCATACGAATCTGCTGCCTCATCGATATACGAACTCGTTCCAAGCACACCATATCCACGCTTGTTCATTGGCTTGCGCACACTTGATGACTCGATCTTCGGCACAACAACACCCATAACATTAATGCTCTCAACCTCGATCTGTGGCGCATCCTTTAATGAAAACGCAGTAGACTTTACAGTAATAGTACCTTCCACTGACTTTGCAATGCCGATCTTCTCTGAAGCTTCCTTAAAAGAAGCATCCAGCTCAGCCCGAACATTCTTAGCCTTGTTCAGGATCGCAAAGAATTCAAGGATCAGGCCATCCCTCTTCATCTTAAGCAGCTTGTGACCGCTTTCAGATAACTTGATCTTCTTCTTGAGCTCAATAAGTTCGGACCGGGTTGGTTTTACATCATTTATGTCCATTGTGCATCACTCGTATTCAAACTACTCGCTTTTTATTTTGTGTGCAGGATGATATTTGTCAATGAACTTATTATCCACCCTGACAAGTTGTGCTTGCGGAAGTTCTGCCAAAATTTCCCATGCAATTCTCATAGTATCGTCTATAATATGACGATCCTCATCCCTGCCCTGTCGTACAAACCGATCTTCGAACAGATCAGCAAACTCAAGAACCTTCTGGTCTCTCTCTGACAATGCATCCTTACCCACAATCGCCACAAGTCCCCTCATATCACGACCTTCCGCATACAATGCATACATCTGGTCAGAAACTGCCTTGTGATCCTCTCGTGTCTGGCCTTCGCCAATACCCGAATTCATAAGACGGGATAGTGATGGCAACACATTGATAGGCGGATAGATACCTTTGCGATGAAGTTCCCTTGAAACCACGATCTGCCCTTCAGTAATATATCCGGAAAGATCAGGGATCGGGTGAGTAATATCATCACCAGGCATTGTAAGGATCGAGAATTGTGTAACAGATCCCTTCTTGCCCTTAATAACTCCTGCCCGCTCATACAATGATGCAAGATCAGTGTACATATATCCCGGGTAACCACGCCTGCCAGGCACCTCTTCACGAGCCGCACCCATCTGGCGCAGTGCTTCACAGTAATTAGTAATATCGGTCAGGATAACAAGAACATGCATATCATGCTCATACGCAAGATACTCAGCCGCAGTAAGTGCCATTCTTGGAGTGATCAAACGCTCAACCGCAGGGTCGTCCGCAAGATTCAAGAACACAACAGCCCGCTCAAGTGCACCTGTCTTCTCGAAATCCTCCATGAAATACTGGGCTTCCTCGTTAGTAATACCCATTGCAGCAAATACCACCGCAAACTGTTCATCAGAACCCAGCACCTTTGCCTGGCGTGCGATCTGAAGCGCAATCTCATTGTGCGGAAGACCTGAACCCGAGAATATAGGAAGTTTCTGCCCCCTCACAAGAGTGTTAGTACCATCGATCGTTGAGATGCCGGTCTGGATAAAATCCTTTGGCGGCATACGTGAATACGGGTTCATCGATGCACCGTTCACATCGATCCTGTCATCAGGAACAATCCTTGGTCCGCCGTCCAATGGCTCGCCTGAACCTGAGAGTATCCTGCCGAGCATATCCTTTGCTACTGACAGCTTTATGGTCTCACCTGTAAACACCACACCGGACTCATCATTAAGTCCACCGGTACCTTCGAAAACCTGAACTACAACAGTCTCTGCGGATGTATCAAGAACCTGGCCCCTTTTAGTAGTCCCGTCCGGAAGGTTGATCTGAACCAGTTCACCAAATCCAACAGGCTCGGTTTTTTCAAGGAAGATCAGTGGCCCTGAGACTTCCGTAATCGTTTTGTATTCTTTGGTCATGTTTATTTGCCTCCGAGTTTAGCAAATTCATCATCCATCTTGGTCATAACAACATTAAGTGCGGAATCGAAATCCTCTTCAAACTTAACTTTTGCAAGTTCGTCCTTTGATTCCACAGATATAATATCACCCATCGGAACACCGGACTCAAGTGCTGCATTTGCCATCTCACCATATCTGGAGATTGATTTTAGCAACTTGTATTGTTTATCAAACGGACAATATGTATCAACCGGATGGAACGCGTTCTGCTGCAGGAAGTATTCACGAATCATACGTGCGATCTCAAGTGTCAACTGCTGGTCTTCCGGAAGTGCGTCAGAACCAACAAGTTGCACGATTTCCTGAAGTTCAGATTCCTGCTGCAAAATATCCATCGCATTATCACGAAGGTCTATCCAGTCAGGTGCAACATTCTCTGTAAACCAGTCTGCAAGTCCCTGAGTATATAAACTATAACTGGTAAGCCAGTTGATAGATGGGAAGTGCCTTTTCTGTGAGAGTTTTGCATCAAGTGCCCAGAATACCTTTACAATACGAAGTGTATTCTGGGTAACAGGTTCTGAGAAGTCACCGCCAGGCGGTGAAACCGCTCCGATAACCGTAATCGAACCATTACCGCCGGAAAGTACATGTGCATATCCGGCTCGCTCATAGAATTCAGATAACCTTGCTGAAAGATATGCGGGATATCCTTCCTCACCAGGCATCTCCTCAAGTCGGGAAGATATTTCCCTCATTGATTCCGCCCATCTTGAAGTTGAATCCGCCATCAAGGATACATCGTATCCCATGTCACGGTAATATTCCGCAATTGTAATTCCTGTATAAACAGACGCTTCACGTGCAGCCACTGGCATATTGGATGTATTTGCAATAAGAATAGTTCGCTCCATCAATGGACGTCCCGTCTTCGGATCTTCAAGTTCCGGGAACTCATTAAGCACATCCGCCATCTCATTACCACGTTCACCGCATCCGATATAAACCACAATATCAGTATCACTCCACTTTGCAAGTTGTTGCTGTGTAACAGTCTTTCCTGAACCGAATGGTCCGGGGATTGCCGCTGTTCCGCCTTTTGCCACAGGGAACAAACCATCAAGGATCCTCTGTCCTGTGATCAATGGTTTATTTGGCATGAGTTTCTTAGCCACAGGTCGTGGTTGTCGTACCGGCCACCTCTGCATCATTTGCAACCCTGTACCATCTGCAAGTACACAGATCGTTTCCGCAACCGTAAATTTCCCGTTTTTGATCTCGGACACAGTTCCTGACATATCTGGAGGCACCATTATCTTGTGCTCAATGTTAGTGGTCTCCTGTACAACACCGATCACATCACCGCCCTTCACTGAATCGCCGCTACTGACAACGGATTTGAAATCCCACATCTTTTCACGGTCAAGTCCATCTGCAGTAACACCTCTTTGAATAAAATCTCCCATTTTTTCCTGGAGCACTTTAAGAGGCCTCTGGATACCATCATAAATACTTTCCAAAAGACCCGGTCCAAGTTCCACAGATAAAGACATCCCTGTGTTCTCCACAGGCTCACCCGGCTTAATTCCTGATGTATCTTCATATACCTGAACCGTAGCTTTGTCACCTTGAATTTTAATAACTTCGCCCATCAACCCTTCATAACCGACCTTAACCACATCATACATCTTTGGTTTAATGCCGGTGATTGTGACAACAGGCCCTGCTACACGATAAATTTCACCTTTTACTTCCACAGATCAACACCTACTGATTGTTTTATTTTGTCCCTTAAATTTGAACTTTCGCCCGTGCCTCCAAGAGTCACAATTGTTGGCTCAACAGATTCGTTAAGCGTGTCTCTCAAATTTTCCGGCAGTTTGTTAATGTCATTATCATGCATCACAAGAATTCCGATAACTGGATCTTTAAGTGCCCCATTAACCGTAGATTCCAGTTCATCATCGCTAACTTCAAATATATTTCGGATACCAGCCAGCCTGAATCCCGTAACAAACTCACTGTCCCCGATTACTGCTAATTCCATCAGATCACCAACTGGTTCATGATTATCTCATCACTGAGATTTGCTGCTTTACCTCGTGCGATTATTCGTAAATTGTTTACTTCATTCCTTTTACTGATAATATAATCCATTATCGGTACAATTGAAAGCGGGTAAACATGTGAAAAACTTGATGCGGATTTTAGACTGTGTTTCTTCAATTGTGTTTCCACATTGATCAATGAATCCGTATCCGAACCTACAGCATCCGATATCGAGTCCCAGAATGAATATTTGTTAAGCGCCTGAATAAAATCATCATAGGAAAGTGGCAATAATCCCTGTATGCTATTTGTACTCAATTCAAGACCGCCATCAATGATCAGGTCAACAATCTCATCCTGTTTAACGCCTGCTTTCTTCAACCTGAACAGTGTATTGATATTTTTGATATCGATCTCAGTCCTGATGAACTTTGCAAACAGTTTGCGGTCTTTGGATTTTGATTCACCGATCACATTGAAAAGGCCATTATAGTACATTTTATCCAAATTATTCTCTATATCCGAAAGGTTAGTTTCATCATATCCAATTAATATCGGATAATATTCAGTGCCCTCAAGCGCCGAGATCACTTCACTATACGATTCTTTACCTGCAAGTTCTGACAGGAACGTGTAGCTTAACTGACCTGCTGAAACCAGATCTTCCTTGATCTCATTCTGGGATGCATTGTAATATTTACCTCGAAGAATTGTCTTTATATTCCAGATATCATAATTCTTAAGGTATTCGATAATTAAATAGTTCGGCTCACCTTCTGAAATCTTTATCAATTTCGTGAATGTCTCTGCAAGATTACGGTTCAATCCGTGTTCAATAAGATCCACACCGCTGTACGTTCTTGCCAGCTTATCAATATCCTGCTTATATTCAGTTTCCTCGATCAGCCGGGTGATCTCACTTATTCCCATATTCATAAGTCTTGGATAAGTTTCTTTTGGAACAAGTTTACTCTTCATTGCACGAACGCGTGTAGCCAGATACGCATAGTTGGAACTACCTTTGTATTGCGATGATTTACCTATATTTCTGAATTTCTGCAAAAGCCGCATTTTGACATCACCTAAATAAAATGTCCGATATTTGCTTCATGGATATTTCATTTACGGTCTTGAGAATAACATCGTATGTATAATCCAACTTAATAGTAGCATCTTCATTCTCTATCACCACACCACCGATACAGTCGATATTACCGGCATACGTAAGTGATGAGAGCTTTGTGACTAGTTTTTCTGAAGCCTTGTTTGAATATATCTTAGCACCATTGCCTTGATATTTATCAATAATTGCTTTCAATAGTTCTTCATTTTTTGATGAAGGTAAATTCACAATTTGATTTAAACTCTTATCATAGACATTATCAAGTACTTCTTTGCGTGCATTGAGCGTTGTGCGTTTAACCTCCAGATTTGCACTGGAAATCTCCTGCTGCCTCAATTTCTTGACATCATCTTCAGCTTTTGCAAGCCTGTTACCCAGAATCGTTCTTGCACTCTGCCTGGCTTCATCCATAATATTAGATACTTCATCATCAGTATTCGCATTTATTCTGGATACTTCGGCTTGTGCAACATCCATGATATCTTTTACAACTGTTTCAAGTCCCATGCATGACACCTTTAACGAATTTAAGAGCAACGAATGCCCTTAAATTCAATTATTTGATAAGCAATGCAACAACCAGACCAAAAATTACAATGGTTTCCGGGATTACCGTCAAGATCAAACCTTTGCCGAACAGTGCTTCATTTTCAGCCATTGCACCTATTGCTGCGCTACCAATGTCCTTTTCAGCAATACCTGATGCAATTCCGGTCAAACCTACTGCAAGTCCTGCACCTATTGCTCTTAACCCTGATGCGTCCATTACTGCTAATTCTTCTCCTACCATATTGTTATTCCTCCGTGTATTTCCTAATATATCCGAATGGATTGTACTTTTTGCCCCCGCCTTCATAGAATTTTGTAAAGAATTCAACATACTGCAACCTGAGTGCATGTAATCCGGGGGCAATGATACTCAGGACTGTATTTAAAGCATGTCCTAAAATAAATATAACTATTGCAAAAATTGTCATAGGACCGAATGATTCCGGCATTATCATGTCGAATGCGATCTGATTAACAGTTGATGCAATATAAATTGAAGACAAACCTACTGCTATAATACGTGTGTATGAAAGTGAATTGCTCAAAAGCGATGGTAATTCGATTGGACCTTTTATACCCTCTCCTTTAAGAAGCATAACAAACCCGACCAAAAACACTCCAATTCCAATCGCCTTTGAAATGTATCCTACATATCCGAGAGCGAATAGCAGTAAACCGATCTGTATTACAAACCAGCTACCCTTCTCAAGTATAGCGGCTGTAACACCATGTTTTCTTCTTTCATTGATAAACCCTAGCAAATAACCGATATTTATATGGATCAAACCTATCAGGGCTGTCACAACGATCATGGTCATCACAAGATGCGTTCTGTGAACAGGGTATGTAATCATTTCACCAGCAAACGGGGATGGAAATAAATTAATTGTTTCAAATCCATTGATCAAACCAGGTATATAATGACCATGGGATTCCAATCCTGCAAGTGGGAATCCAAGGAACTCGCCATAAAGTACTCCAAATATCAAAGTTGATACCTGACAGTAGATCAAGATATTCATAAGAGGCTTGATCGCATCTGATCTCACCAATTTTTTGATTCCAAGTGCAAGTCCTAACAATATCAAAGCATATCCGATATCACCAAGTATCATACCATAAAAAAGTGGGAACGTAATGAATATAAGTGATGTCGGATCGATCTCCGAGTATCTTGGACGGGCATAAAGATCCATGATCTCTTCGAACGGTTTTGAGATCTTCGGATTTTCATATTCGATCGGAACGATCGCTTCCTCTTCCTTAGTTACGTTCGTTCTGGAAATAAATGCACGTCCACCAGTTGCATCTTCAACTGTGCGTGCCAGCCTGTCATAATCCTCATTTGGAACCCATCCATCCATCATGAATGTATGTTCAGATGTAGCAACTCTCAAAGGCGCTTCTGCTTTCTGTGTTTCGATAGAAAGCAATTCATCGCTTGCAAGAATGAAACCTGAATATTTGGATTTAAGTGACCCGATCTCTGCATTAAGGGATACAATATCGTTTTGTAGATTTACAATATCCTGTTCTGTTTTTTTCAGGAGGTCTGCAGGTACTCCGCTTATTTCCGGAACCCTGAGTTCCTTGAAAGCAAATTCCGACAGAACATTCGAAACCTTATCTGCGTGCTCTTTCAAAACAAACAGTACAATAGTTCCTGATTTTACATCCGAGAACAATTCGTATGATTGTGTGATGTGTGCGACTTCGGGCTCAATGTCACCTTTCACGATACCTGATAAAACAGCAAGATTCTCATAACCGCGATATTGGTCAAGATTAAGAGGTATTGTGGAAAATGGAAGCAGTTCCTTACTGAGCGTATCAAGTTCCTTCAGTTTGTTTTCAATTTCGCTCTTTCTGTCGGTTCTTTTTGAAACCTCGTCATCCAGTTCTACTAACTTTGTATCAAGTTCCTGAAAAAGCGATTCCACATTCTGTTTCCCGCTCTCTCCTTTTTTGATACCCAAAAAACTTGAGATCGATCTTATTTTAATCAGTTTCTTTGACACATCATCTGCATTTTCAAACGGCTTACCTATTTTTAAGCCCAGTTTATCATCATTATAATCTTCTATATGAAACGCATTGATACCGTGCAGGGCATCTACTGTTTGCCCCAGTATATCTTTGTGACCAACAATTGTTACACGGCTCATCTGTTTGGGACTAAGCATGTGTCGTCCTCTCAAATTCAGAAACTAAGTAATCAACAGCCTTGTCCACATTCGTTTGTGTTTCTTCCACAATAGCCTTAGCATCAACCCTACCTTCATCTATAATCTTTACTTTCTCGCCTTTGATAGCCGCTTCCGCAGATTTCAAAGATTTCTGGGCAGATTCGTGCGCGTCGATCTCAGCCTGCTTAACGATCTCTCTTGCCTCACCCCTAGCACTGGTAATGCGCTCGTTCTTATTTTTAGCAGCTTCATCTACAATTTGACTCGCATTTTCCTCTGCTTTTTTGATTTCGTATAAGATATCATTTTTAGATTTAGCCATGATAATCCTCGTTGTTATAAATTAATTAACCTATTGATTTTATCCATTCCTACTGCGAAATCAGATATAAGTCCTTCGGTTTCAACGATACTGCAAGTGTTATTGTTAATGATTTATCATCTAAGATATTTCCGAAATACACTGCAGATCCGCACATACCATTGTCCTCCTGATTAAATATCAATCCTGAATGGCATCTGTGCATTCTCCGGGATCGTATGAATATACTTGCTCCTGAATTCCGGATTTCGCATCATACAATAATCAGCTGATGATTTGTAAGCACTATGTTTGCCCATGCGTTTCCATATATCCCCAAGATTATCATCCCGAACATTCCCGAACGAAAGAGGCGTATATGCACAAGGCAAAACATCACCTGCAGATGTAACATGGATCCATCGCCGTCCTGCAAAACATCCGAATTGGTCAGGTCCCATAAAATATGGGAATGCAGTAACCCTCGGACCATCGGGTTTCGCATTAATATGCTTTTGGAACTTTTCAAGACGTGAAACATCCTTGTGGCTGATAACCTCGTCCTCGTGAGTTAGCCAGCGTCCGACCGCTATGATCTCATATATCGACATTTCCTGCATATCCATCTCCACTGCAAGGTTATAAAAGTCATCAAGGTCATCGATATTGTCAGGAGACACCACCACGAACATATCAGTCAATATATCGGCAGCGCGTGCATTCTTGATTCCATTTATGGCATCCATGTATGCACCCTCTCTCCCTCGTACGCGGTCGTGCTCTTTTTCAAAGGGGCTGTCTATGCTAATACGGACCGCATACAGTCCTGCAGCCTTAAGATCCTGTGCCCTTTGTCCAGTTAACCCATAACCAGATGTGAAACATGTAGCGATCGCACGTGTCTTATCCACATTTGCAACCATATCAACAAGATCATTTCGAAGCATGGTCTCGCCGCCATCGAATGAGATTAGATATGCACCAAGATCAAGCGACTGGTTAATCGTATCATTGATCTCCGCATAAGAAAGTTCAGGATCTGCAATAATATCTGATGCACCGCAATGTATGCAATTATTAGGACAATGCATTGTAATCCCGATAGATAACTGGTCTGGTATGCGTTTTCTGAGAATTGCCCCCATTTCCGCACTGATCAACCTGTCAAAAACTTTTCCCGGAATGGGTGGGACCCATGTTGAAAAAATAATCTCATCATCATCCACTGAGATTGGTTTCTCTTCCTGGAAAATCTTGTTTATTCGTTTTATTATTGGTTTTGCGACCAGTGCCATCGCACCTTCCATATCAAGTACAACCTTGCCATTCTGTGCACTGGCATTTACTTTGATCACTGACTTATCATATACACGCATGGGTTCACCTGTTATTTTAAGATAATTGTAATTTTAAATATCTGAATAGTTGGAATTGCCTGAAATCGCCCGGATAAGGAATGGATATAAAAACGATATTTACGGAAGCATATCGATCGTAATATGATTTGTGATCTGTAACAACTTATCTGTTGCACTGCACGGATCAAATGTTTTTAGTATATCGTTTGCATACGTGACCTGTTTTTGCACTTCTGTAATTGATCTTTTCACTGCATTCTCATGTGACATTTGCTTAAGGTATATGTGCGGCAAAGTCATGGATTCATGTGTGGATCTCTTGTCATCCTGTGCATCCAGGTACTCAAGCAGGTCATCCACTATCTGGTATGCAGTACCCACATGTTCCCCATATAACCGGCATTTACTCGCAACTTCATTGTCCGCACCGCCAATATATGCACCAATCGACGCGCTTGCTGCAAAAAGGGATGCTGTTTTTTTACGGATACATTCATAATAGTTATTTACCTCAAACTTTCCGGTGATACTTTTTACATCAATCGTCTCCCCTTCAGCCATGTACATGCCTGCGCGCCCGAAATCACGTATGGCATTCCTGCCAAAAGGTGATATTAACTCAATCGACTTTGAGATCAAAAAATCCCCGCAGAGCATTGCTGCGGCGTGACCGAATTTCTCATGCGCTGAAGGAATTCCCCTGCGTATCACCCCCCCATCCAGCAGGTCATCATGTATCAATGAAGCAGAATGTATCAACTCGATCGCCAGGGCTGCATTAACACTATCCTTTGGATCTCCGCCACAAAGATCGGTGGAAAGCATCAATATGATCGGCCGTATCATTTTCCCACCGGAATTGCAGACATGGCTAACCATTTTTTTCATCTGGGAAGATTCATCCATTGTCTCAGTTATGCCAGACATTGCAGATGTAATCAGTTTATACTCATCCCATTGCTCAATATTCATCCAGTGCCCTCATTATCTAATTGTATAATTAGTATTCGATATTATGTGCATCATTCTGTGTATTTTGATGAACAGCCTACCACTATCTGTGTTGCCTCGATCTTATCGGCCGCCACCATTGTTCCGCTCATACTGATATCTTTTCCTTCATCAAGTGTCGGAGGCAAGTCACCCGTATATTCCACATGTATTTCGCCCAGTCCATCTTCTGCATCGGTTATTATAAATGATATAATATCCGGATTTACAATAAGTGTACCATTCTTTATCGTACCCATTGTGCCAATGCTTTCCCCGACATATTTATCCGGATTAGAGGTAAGTTCTGAAACCATGATGTACTCCTGAGAAAAATCAACATCCCAAAGGCCAATTATCGCGACAGCAATAATAGCTCCAATTGCAATAATTGTTTTTTGTTTTTTATCCATTAATATACACCGGTTTATTGTAGTTGTAGTCTATCGTAACCTGCCTAACCTCGCAAGTTCCCTGTTCAGTTGTATGTTGGTTCGAATCATATAAAATATATATGAAAATATCGCAATCCACGTAATTATAAATGCAGTGTATAACGGGTCCATCACATCACCATTTGTTTGCGCTTTACTGGTTTATATTCATAGTTGCATTAAGTGTACTGAAATCCGGAACATGACATTTTATTGGCAATATCACATATGTTAATAAGGATGCATGTAGTATAAGCACATCATATTTAAGCGAATTGAACCTGATTTTATTCAAGCAAATCCCCAATCCGGTCGGATCGATTTGTGGTAAATAATAATATTACCTGTGATAACGAGAAAATCTTCGCTAACGCTCAGATTAACTCGGACTACATAATCTTATAGATTATATACAACGAGAAAATCATCCCTACGGTCGGATTAACCAGG
>DQIP01000173.1 GCA_020793565.1 Candidatus Methanovorans sp. | reverse complement strand
AACCTGCAAGTGTCTCCTCATCGAGAACCTCATCAATTGACCGTTCCTCGATCTCGATAAATTCTCCAAGAATTGTATTTGGGCTGAACTTATATGTCTCGGCTGCTGTCAGGAAGTTCGTCCGCGCTTCGTGTGCTGCGAGTGCGAGTTGGGATGTCCCGATCTTGTTCACGAGCGCACCGTTTACGGCAATAGCATCCGCACCGACTATGACGGTATCAACCTCTTTCATGCAGTACCGTGCGGCAGAGTCCACAATAAGTGTAGTTGGAATCCCATAGTCAAGAAGGTGTTTGCTGGTAAGAAGTCCCTGTCGGCGTGGTCGGGTCTCAGTAGCGATTACCGAGATATCCTTTCCCTGGTCAAAAGCAGTTGTGATGACTGAAAGTGCTGCATTGGAATTGCAGTGGGTCATAATCACATCACCGTCACGGATGCGTCTGGCACCTATCTCCCCAATCTTTTGGAGTGCATCATCAGCTTGTTTGATGAACCTATCAGCGTTATTGATGATCTCTTCCCTTGCTTCTTCCACGTCCGCAGATGTGTATCGTGATGTCAATCTGACCGCATTTGGAAGTGAAACTGCGGTCGGTCGGGTATCCACAAGCAGTTTTGCGGCATTTTCGATCAGGCGGCTGAAATCCTCGATCGATCCCGCCTCAAGACTCCCGGCATAATCACGAAGTGCGACCGCAGCGGCTGTTGCAATTCGACCTGCACCGCGTATTTCCATGCTGCTGATCTTTTCTGCGGTATCTTGTAACTGTTTCATGAATTATAGATTGGCGTTAGGGAATTTATAGATATCTTATTGGGCTTGCCCTCTTTTTGGATATGTCGTTTACGGCACTGGAGAAGAGGTTGACTTCGGGGCAGCCACGATAGATGATATTGCTTTAAATCTCGTTTTTGTTTGTAAGCAACCCGATATAATCTTCTTGAGACATTGGACAATTAATTAAATCCAGTAATTCATTCTTTGAATTCAATTTAAGTTGTTTCTGCATTGCAGATAGTAAACTATCACTATATTCATTCGAACCATGGCTTATCTTTGTTTTAATGTGAGTCCTCTGATCGTTATAATAAAACCAGAAATAAGTATGATGAGTTTCCTCAACTTCAAATCCTTTATTTTGAAGAGAAGAAGCGATTTTCCTAGTTTTGACCTTCAACTGAAACACCTTTAACAAAACTAAGAATATTATATTTTATTTGTCTTGCTTTTTCAGTGAGATTATCATCAGATTCTTTTGAATAGACATCCCACATGACAAAAAATTCTTCCTCAAAATCCTCTTTTAGTTGTTCAATATCAGAAGCTACCAAAAAAATATCCAATTCTTCATAAAAACATTCCCATAAATCGCCAACAAAATTCAAAGTAATTTCAATTGGGTGATTAAGTTGAATTTTATGATCTCCCCATTTGATTCTATCAAATATGTGCGAACTATTATGAGCATGCACATCTTTTTTAGATAATTTTAAAAAAGAAGTGATACTGTCATCTGTATATCTATATACAGAGCCTAAAGCCGGTGCAATTTTCGAGATTGCATTAATGTCAATGACTTCACGATGGTAAAGATTTTGAGTACGTGTATTTAACACTTTTAAACTTGATTCATTTACTGAAAACATGGATTGATGAGCTTTTTGAATCGTTGAAGATTCATATCCATTTGTAGGACTCAATAATTGAAATGAACTGGTATTATTCACTGATTAATCCCTCTAATATATTTTCAGATTCTTTCATTGCATCGCAGTGTTTCTTAATAATGTTAGAAATTTGTTTTGTATCATCTAATTGGCAATGGAAATTGAAATCTGCTTTCATTTCGTCGCTAGTATCTGGTTCAAGGATTAACCGTACAATCATTTCATTAAACTTATATTTTATGATGCCGCCTAATTGATAATCTTTATGAAATAACGACTCCAACTTTTCGATATTATGGCCATATATATTTTCAAGAGTACTTTTTCCCATTTTAACATTGTACACAAAATTAAATCCAATGCTAGTATATGGTGTTTCAGGAAGTGCATCAACATAAGATAATATCATTTGTGGCAATAAATCTACTTTATTTGAAATGTCAATTTTTGCATTTAATTGAATCCGATCTGGATCTGCAAAAAAAGAAAAGTTCTCACTTTCAACAACCGAAAATGCAGGTGTATGAGTAAAAGAAACGATTTCATCCTCAATTATTCCTTTTTGGGATAGCCACTCCTTAGAAACAATTGATGGATTATGATTTTTAGCTAATATAACAATATTTGCCCCTATTAAAGATATATCCATAAATTCACCTCAAATTCAAAAATTGGTTGTTGCCAAGTCATATAATCTATAGCATTTAATCATTTTCATATTATTTCAATTTGTGTATAGTTTCCAATTCAAATATTTCTTGAATTGCCACTATCCACGAAGTTTCATTCACCCCACACGCTGGCAATCTTTTCTTTGATTTTTTGCTCAAAAATTGTGATTAGATCTTTGTTGGCATTGCCCAGTGTCTACTCTTTTTCAATTCTGGCGATGATGTGGTTTTGTGTTCACTCCTGCTGTGATAGCGATTATGCTGCGGGCTTTGTTGCCAATCGTGAAGAATACGTACATTGGTTTGTCCAGCATTGACCCCCAGTTGATAGATTATGCAAAAGGTATTGGTCTTACGGACTGGCAGATAAACCGCCATATAAGACTGCCAAACGCTTCCCCTCCAATGTTCGCAGGAATAAAATTTGCAGCCATCCTGGCTAACAGCATAGCAGTACTGACTGCAATTATAAGAAGCGGGGGTTGGGCGCATTGGTCTTTGAAGGACTTATCAGTTTTAGTACGGAAAGGCTTCTGGCAGGTGCACTGCCGGCTATTGGGCTTGCCTTGTTTTTGGATATGTCATTTACGATGCTGGAGAAGAGGTTGACTTCGGGGCAGGGTGGGAATGAGGATTGGGAGGGGTTCGAGGTTTTACATTTTTACTCGAAGGTTTACAATTTTTTGATGTACAAGATTGGAGTGTAATTCAAAAATTGTGTGCAAGCGCGATATAATTTGTCCAAGGTATACTGTGCCTTTCTTCAATAATATAAGCATAAACAGATATTTGTTTATGATTCTTTATTGATCTCTTTAAAAACAAAATATTTATATTTGTAATAAAATATGTAATCCTGAATATACGTTATCACGTAATTGTTTTGCCAATTCCTCTGCAATTTTCTTGCCTTTGGTATTTAGGGAATAATTTTCATTTCGATAATGACGTAAAAGACCTTTGCTAATTAGACTTTTTATGGTTTTATTTAGATTTTTATGATATTGCTGAGGTAATTTCTTTCGAATCGTGGCTTCATTAATGTTTTTATTTTGTGATACATGAAGTCTTCCTAATAATTCAAGAATCTTTTTCTCGTCATCTGTTAAGTTAACATCAATATCACTCATTATATCTCAACTGACTAAGATATTTATAAAGATTCCGTAATCGAAAAGATTAAGAACTAATACGTATGTACATTAAATGTACTTTATAGACTAAATGTTGTACTATAGGAATGAATATGTCTGTGTTATCAGAAATCTTTGGAAATTGTCCGCAAATGAAGATTATTGAAACTTTTGCGGAAAATTATAATGACAAATTATATGTTGCTGATATTGTCCGAATGACAGATGTACATAAGGCAACCGTTAATTCGCATTTGAGTAAATTATTGGATGAAGGTCTAATAGAAAAAAAAGATAAAAAGGGAAATATTCAGTTTTATCAACTTAATTTGAATAATCCAAAAGCAAAAATGCTTTTAATGCTAGAAAGTTATATTGTTTCAGAGCGACTTGAAAAATTAAATATAAAAGACATTAATGAGGAAATAGCTGTTTCAACTTCAAAATTATCAACTTCTGACCCAAGTGCTTTTAAATTTGCTACTTCTAATCCAGTATATAATGATTTTTCTGTTCATAAAAGCAAGAAAGATGAAATTTATTCTTTTATTACAGAAATTTTTAGATCAAATCCGTCTGGAATAACTAATATTCCTAAAATAAAATATTCATCAAAAGGGACTTCCTATGACTAAAAATAATCAAGTTAAAATTCAAAAAAATGAATTGGATATAGATAAAACAAAGAGAAGATATGATAATGTATTTTATTCCAATATTGCTGAAGTTACCGCAAGCGGAGTAGATGCTTATATTGAATTTATGCAATATCCACCAATAGAAGATAAGATTCCAACAGTAAGAATATATTTATCACAAATTCATCTAAAGCAACTATTTGATGTGTTAAGTGCAATGCCTGCAATTTTAGAAGAAGAAGGGTAAAATTATTATTGCCTGATTTTTTTTCATTTTATGGATTACAGCAGATATCCAACTTTGTTTTATTTATTACCTATGCATCCTTAAGATGCCTTTGCATTTCTAACGCAGGGTTGGCATATGTCCCATAAACCAACAAAAATCCCACAAGGACACCTTTATCACCCAAAAAACCAACATAACCCTATATGAACTTACGAAACCAGATGAGCGGCACAGTCCCAGATTCACTTTTACACCTCACACCAAAACGTTTCGACATCATCGGGGATGTGGCTGTCATCTCGATCCCGCCTGAACTTGATGATTTCAAGTTAAGATATATCATTTTTCGTAATAATATATGGTTTTGTGCAGTTTTTTCATTGTACTGCACAAAAATAACAAATTTTGTTCAATACAGTGCATAAACATTTAAACTATTGTGCAGTATACAATATTTATGAGACAAAGTATACAACGACAAAAACTGGAAAAGGAACGGGTAGCAGGTTCTGATCTTGTTAAAAGAGATGTTGCCGAGAACATAGAATCATATTTGCGCCATGACATCATAAAAATTGTAACTGGGATAAGACGAAGTGGCAAATCCATATTTTGCTTTATGGTGCTTGATGATGTTGATTTTGGATATGTCAATTTCGATGAAAAGGAAATTGCAAAGCTGGATAATTATGACGAGATATTGAGATATGTTCAGGAATTTTATGGCGATGTTGAATATCTTTTCCTTGATGAAATCCAGAATCTTAATAACTGGGAACTGTGGGTCAACAGCCTGCACAGAAGAGGGTACAATCTGCTCATCACAGGCTCCAATGCAAAATTACTCAGCCGTGAGCTGGCAACACATTTGACAGGCAGACACATATCTGTGGAACTTTTTCCATTTTCATTCAAGGAATATCTGGATGCAGTTGGGTTTGACATCAAAGATGAATATATCGAAGAAGAAATTGGCATTATTCTCAATTATCTCAAAAGATATATGGAAATAGGTGGTTTTCCGGAAGTTGTAGTAAAAGGATACGATCACAAATACCTCCAGACGCTTTTCGATAGCATTATTCTCAAAGACGTTGTCCAGCGGCACAATGTGCGATATGCAGATGACCTGTATAGTCTTGCCAAATTCCTTATGTCATCTTTTTCAAACGAAATATCCTACACTAAATTGAAAAATACATTGAACTTTCGGAGTGTAAACACTGTTCAGAGCTATGTCAGATACCTTGAAGACACGTATCTCATATTCCATCTGGACATGTTTTCATTCAAACAAAGAGAGCAGATTAAATCTCCAAAAAAAATGTATGTCATAGATACCGGAATGGCAAATGCCGTATCGTTCAAATTTTCGGAGGACATCGGAAATATGATGGAGAATACCGTTGCAGTGGAACTCTTAAGACAAAAATCGAACTCAATTTCACGTATTGAGGTATATTACTGGAAAGATACACAGCACCGCGAAATTGATTTTGTCATCAAGGAAGGACCGGACATATCACAATTGATACAAGTATGTTATAATATTAATGATCTAAAGACAAGAGAACGGGAATTGAGATCGCTTGTCGGGGCAGCAAAAGAATTGAATTGCAATAATCTTCTTGTAATTACATGGGATTATGATAATACAGAAGAATACAATGGCAACAGTATCCGATATGTGCCGCTTTGGAAATGGTTGCAAAAATAGATGTTTCATGTGCAAGTGAACTATTCCTCCCTGCTGCTATGCGGCGAGGAAGGAGTCTTCTGCTTCAAAATACAAGGACACATTTATCACCCAAAAAACCAACATAACCCGATATGAATTTACGAGACCAGATGAGCGGCACAATACCCGACCCACTTTTACACCTCACCCCCCAAAACGTTTCGACATCATGGGGGATGTGGCTGTCATCTCGATCCCGCCTGAGCTTGATGATTTCAAGGATGAAATTGCAAAGACGATTGTCTCAAGATCCGGATACTCAGATGACCAATGCGTAAAGCCATGTTGGAGTAATCTGCTGTTTTAGCAAATTATCCATTAATATTATTTTTAAACAGTCTGAAGATGAATTTATTTTTCATCTTGATCTTTTCTAAATGTCCCAATTCAGTTAAGTGTAAAAGATCATTGCGTGCAGTATCATAAGCTACACAATAAGTTGTCATTATTTCATGAATAACAAAATTTTTCTCTGGATTCTTCATGAACTCTTTGAGTATTTCAGATTGACGTAAATTTATATTTTCAATATTTCGAATTAAGACTAGAGCTTCTGAATATTCTTTTTGCTTTTTATTAATATACAGTTCCATATCATGAAGTGCTTCATCAATTGCGTTTAAATTGTAATTAATAAAATACGTAAGATCATTTTCATCCGTTTCAGTGTGGAGATAGGCTAAACCATATTTCTTTTTTGAACGCAAAATAATTCTGGAAACCGCCATATATTCAAATAACCAATATCCTCTTGAGAGTACATACCAGTAAAAAATTGTTCTTGCAGTTCGCCCGTTACCATCATTAAATGGGTGAATATATCCAATCAGAAAATGAAGAATGATTCCTTTGATCAATGGGTGGATAAAATCTCCATCATCGTTGTTCGCAAATTCACAAAATTCATCGATTCGATCCTTTATCATTTTATGGTCGGGGGGAGTATAATATATATTATCATATTTCGAAGGGTCTGCAACAACAATATCATTTGTATCCCTAAAGTTCCCCACATCATGCGCATCTTCGAGTGTGTTTTTCGTAATATTTTTTTGCAATTCAAGAATAATTTCTGGTGTTAGAGGATTATCCGTCATTTTAATTATTTTTTGCATGGTCTCATAACCATTAACAATCATCTGTTCAGAATGATTTCTGGGTTTTTTATTCAATTTTAATACTTCTTTTGCAATTTTTCGAGTTGTGGCTGCCCCTTCCAATTGACTTGAGGCAATGGCTTCTTCCATTAATGCACTGACAATATAACGTCTCTTTCCACCTGTGTTAACAAATTCCAAACCTGCTTCTAAGTGACCTGCTCCGCCTTTATCCATAAGATGAAGTTTCTTTAACGCATCATCCAAAAGAATATATTTAAATGACCAACCATTAAATTCAAGTGATTTATACTGCTGTGAACGAAATATCTTTATGACGGCCCAAACATTTTCTGGATTTTCTTTGTTTGGAATATTTTCATAGCGGAGTTTATCCCAGTGAATATACTTTCGGTTGCATTTTACAATGAAATCCATGACGGATTTATCATTTAGTAACTTAAAAAGATCCGTACCATTTTTATTAATAATGTCCTGTAACTCTTTTGGTTTCTCTGGAACTTTCATAGTCAAATGAAGAGCTTACTGGATTATAAACTTTACTACCAATTTGGTAGTTTTTGGTAGTAGATTGGTAGTTTTTCATAACAGCACCTTCAACGTTGAAAATCTAGTGTCGAGTCAACCATACAATATCGCTAGATATATGATCTGACACTGTTCCATTTTCCAGTTATTTTTAAGACGCAGATTAACACAGATTAACGCTGATTTAAGGTTACATCTGCGTAAATCAGTGTGAATCTGCGTCTAATATAATTATTGAAATAATTTGATTTTATAATTGTGCCCTATGCCCTTCATAATCCGACACTTGAAAGTTGACGCGACACTAGTATTAAAATGTGGTAAATAAAAGGTAATCTTAGATTTACATTTATAAAGTGTCAAATAATTTAAAGAGGACAATTAATTATGACGAACAGTGAGGTATGGAATGGTGGGTCAACTTATAAGATAGAAGACGAACTCTTTGAATCAATAAAGGACATGGTGACAAGTAATTTTGAATTTATAGAAAGAAAGTGTACCGATTCAGAGTACTATCATCTAAAATTAACACAAGGTAAGCATTTCGTAGTAGTTAAGCAATACTATACTGGAAATTTGACAATTCAAGGCAAGAAATCGGAATTATTTGAAAATGTTTGCACTTTAATTGAGCGTAATTCTTCACCAGATATAGATGAAATTGCAATGAGATTTATCCCCTCAAAAGAGATTGAAGACGTTCAAAAAGAAATTCCATCCATACGTTTGGAAGCAGAGAATAAAATAAAATCTGCACTAGGTGATAGTTACGATTTTTTGTATGAAATTGACCAAAAATACTTGGTTACATCACAATGTCTATTTCAAATCATAAAAGGATCAGAGACAGAATTACCTGAATATTCTGGCTTATTCATGTCTGCTAGCAAGGCATTGGAAGGTTTTGCAATTAAACTATTTATTGACAAAAAAGAGTTCGATATAGATGAAATTCAAAAAGACCCTAAATCCATTGAGTTAAGTTGGGATAAATTAAGAAAACATCTACCTAATACTAAAAGAGACAAATACATTATACCAAAATTAACGGCAGAATGGATCAGATGTCGAAATTTTCCCCTTCATTCAGATCCGATTAGGGATAAAGAAATGTCTTTGGAGAAAGCGGAATTGCGACTCAATACTATATGTGAAACATATAACGTCTTTTATGCAGGAAGTTGAATTCAATGAGTGATGTTTTATTAATTGAAAAATTCAAGTTTATAAATCTGGAAAGTCATCTGAAGAGAAATAATTTTAGTTTTGAAACAAGACCAAATGCCGTGTTTTTAGCTAAAAAAGAGGGAATCACAGTTACTCTTTACAAAAGTGGAAAGTTACTTATTACTGGAAAAAATGTAGATGATTTTAAAGCATATTGTTTAGAAAATTTTTGTCATCAAACAAAATTTGTCGATAAATCTCAAATTGACTCAAGTATTCAAGTCTTTGAAGCTAGGATAGGAACGGATGAATCTGGCAAGGGAGATTATTTTGGACATTTATCAATTGCTGGAGTATTCGTTGATTCAGAGAATACTGAACAAAAACTAATCGATATTGGAGTCAAAGATTCAAAACTCTTAAGTGATACATCTATAGTGAAATTAGACAAGCAAATAAAGAAATTGTGTAGAACAAGTACTATAAGCATATCTCCTAATAAATATAATGAATTATACACCAAACTTGAAAACTTAAACAAACTGCTTGCTTGGGGTCATGCTAGAGCAATTGAAAATTTGTTGCAAGTAAATGATTGTGAAAAAGTAATATCTGATCAGTTTGGAGATGAAAAACTAATAGAAAATGCATTGATGAAAAATGGTAAAAAAATAGATTTGATTCAAATGCCACATGCAGAATCTGATGTTGCAGTCGCTGCTGCATCAATAATTGCAAGAGCAGAATTTCTCAGAAGATTGACAGAAATGTCAAGAAAATATAAAGTGACATTTCCAAAAGGTGCTAGTGATAAAACAATAGAAGTTGGAAAAGAATTAGTGAAAAAATATGAGACTGGAATTTTGCATAAAGTTGCTAAAATTCATTTTAAAACAACAAATAAAATTATTGGGAATTAGATGATTGTACTTTGAAATATAATTGTTTGTTACGTCTAAGTTTTCTATAAAACTTTGAATTCGATTGCATAAATCACGAGAAAATTGTTGCCATTTCAATCGAAGACCTTCAAATATTTGATTGTCCCATCAATAAAAATGCAAACAATGGCAGTCTTCACATTGGGATTTTTTCACAGCTGCCATTACGACTTTTTTATATTTGTTAAATTTATTCGGTATTTTGTATTCGATACCTGGAATCATCCCATCGTATTTCCACAGAGTTTCAAAATGGTAAAAAGGCAATTTTGGAATAATCTCTTTCATGTGTATGATGATATATTCTTTGTCAAGATGTGCAGATACATGAATATATGGCTCGCTTGTTATCACAAAAATTTCCGCATCTTTATGTATTCCGCTTTTTACAAGGTATGAATTTTCAAGCGGATCACCATTGAGATCACAAATTATGCCGGCATCGCCTTTGCTGTCATGCTTTCCACCGATTTCACCTTCTGTCTGGATACGAACATAATAGTCCATTCCATCTATCAGGTCCATGAGTTTTGAATATTCATCACTCAACCAATCAGGAAGATTTATGATAGTATGTTCTTTTAATGTTCTACCTTCATATCCCTGTGGAACAGGTATTTCTTTTTTGATAACAATTTGTGGTATAACATTCATGCAGGTTGACTCCATATTTTGAATGTGTTCATATGATAAGATATTTGCACAATAAATACAATCTGTTTATATAACTTATATATTATAATACTGTAGTGCCTAGAACATTATTCTTTAATCATTAAACTGAGGACGTACAAATGGCAGAAACAATTGAAGCATCACTAAAGGAACATCGCAAATTTGAACCATTCGAGGACTTTGTCAAACAGGCAAACATGAACGATCCAAACGTTTACAAAAGGGCAGAGGACGATCTTGAAGGATTTTGGGGGGATCTTGCAGACAATATCGATTGGTACAAAAAATGGGATTCTGTCTTGGATTGGAAGCCGCCACATGCACAGTGGTTTTCGGGCGGTAAACTCAATGTTTCTTATAACTGTATTGACCGTCACATCGAAAAACGCGGTGACAAGACTGCGATATTGTGGGAAGGCGAGATGGGTGAGGTCAAAACATACACCTACCGCGAACTATTGGCAGAAACAGAACGTTTTGCAAGTTCTCTCAAAGGTCTTGGTATCAAAAAAGGTGATATCGTAACCATATACCTGCCAATGATACCTGAAGCGGCAATCGCAATGCTTGCCTGCGCAAGGATTGGTGCGCCTCACAGTGTAGTGTTTGCAGGATTCTCGTCCGATGCACTTTCACAGCGCGTAAATGATGCAAATAGCAAGTTTGTCATTACATGTGACGGATATTACCGTCGCGGGAAAGCGCTTGATCATAAAGGAAAGACTGATGATGCGGTTGCCAAAGCAGAGGGTGTGGAAAAAGTCATTGTGGTCAAACATGCAAAAAACGATGTTACAATGCAATCAGGCAGGGATTTGTGGTGGCATGAACTTCTCGAATCAGCAGAACCTTCATGCGAGCCGGAGGTCATGGATTCCGAGGATATGTTATTCTTAATGTATACAAGCGGTACCACAGGGATGCCAAAAGGTGTTGTGCATACCACAGGCGGATATATGGTCGGAACCCATGTGACTGCAAACTGGATTTTCGATCTCAAAGAGAATGATGTGTACTGGTGTACGGCCGATGTAGGGTGGATCACAGGTCATTCCTATATTGTGTATGGTCCGCTGTCAAATGGAGCAACTGTAGTCATGTACGAAGGTGCTCCCGATTATCCTGATAAGAATCGGTTCTGGGACATTATTGAAAGGCACAAGGTCACTATATTGTATACTGCGCCAACCGCTATCCGTGTATTCATGAAATGGGGCGCGGACATACCGGCGAAACATGACCTTTCCACGCTGCGCCTGATCGGGTCTGTGGGTGAACCTATCAATCCGAGTGCGTGGTTATGGTACTTTGAGAATATAGGCGGTAGTCGCTGTCCTCTTGTCGATACATGGTGGCAGACTGAAACAGGTATGGTTCTTATTACGCCTCTGCCGGGTCTTACTACATTAAAACCCGGAAGTGCGACAAAACCTTTCCCTGGAATAAAGGCAGCGGTGCTTGATGATGCCGGTAATGAGGTGGTGCGTGGACAAGGTGGTAATCTCGCAATCCAGACACCATGGCCAAGTATGATCCGGACTATATATCAGAATGAGGATAGGTTCATTGATACTTACTGGA
>DQIP01000174.1 GCA_020793565.1 Candidatus Methanovorans sp. | reverse complement strand
AAGAGTGGTAAATATGACTGATGAATTGTGGGACTTTTTGGGTCTGATGGGAAAAGAATGCGAAAAATATTATTTTTGATGAGGGGCGTGTGGAAAGTGAGATTCAAATGCTCCGGCCGGGATTCGAACCCGAGTCTTCGGCTCGAAAGGCCGGAATGATTGGCCTGACTACACTACCGGAGCATAATGAATATTCGCAGTGAAGCGAGCCCAATAAGTCACACATCATTATTAAGCTTTCGCCCTGGATCAGGACTGGTCATCGCCATCACTTAAATTTAGGATCCATTCACCAAGTTTCCCACAGAATTCTGGCTGGCAGGCATCCCTGCATCCTGCACATGGAGAGAATATATCCCCTGCCAGAAGTTGATCAAACGATGGCTTGACGGTTTCTGCCACCCTTATCAGGTACGTTCTTGCACCATTCGAAACAGCATGTTCTCGTATAACAAGTCCATCCTTTACCAGTTTTGTCACAATCCTTGAGCACTTCCGGCTATCGATGTCCATCTCCTTCCAGAGTATACTCTGGAAAACACCGTCATCATGCTTGCGGATCGTGTTTAACGTTAATTCATCCAGTTCCATGATCATATTACCAAAGGATAAAATACATCAATTTTCCACAGGGACAATAAGAATAACGTTGTTTCCACGCAAAACCACAGACCCAAGAGAACGAAGTCTCTCGCCATCTGTGATCTCAACAGCATCTACCAAGTGAAGATTGAGATAATCATCTACACTCTTAAGGGTACCTTCAAGTATATGGTGGTCTCCTTTCATCTCTACCTGAACCTTCGAGCCAATCGATTTTTGAACTTTTATATTCGGGAACAAAATTATATCCTCACATTAATTGTAAATTTAACACCAATAAAACAATGATAATTCGATACCAAAGAATCTTAAATGCATAATATCATATTTATGCTTAGCGATATATCGATCTTAATCCATACAATTCAACATTGATCATCTCACCAAATATCATATGGTCACGCATTTTTTACGCATTTAATTCTTCACTTATCCTATTACATACTATATAGGTATATTTATGATCTATATATAGCCCTGTATCTCAGAACTGTCCTTTGAAGATTTGACTTTTGGCTTCTCGCTAACCTGCATCACCTTGCTGATCGGACCAAACATATTTTCATAATCCTGAATATGCTGATTTAGCCAGCGTGAAAGTTCAAGTGCAGCAAGAGGAGTCAGTATCACTTCAGTCTCTACCCGCCTCTCAATAACATGTGAATCCCCCCCATCACCAAATGCACGTGGTGAATCATTGTAAAATCCAATCCTGAAATCGTAAGGACTGTGTCCACCTATTGCACCTATCGCATAAACCTGCTTAAAATCCTCAGGTCTATAAAATTCGATCTTAACATTTCGATTTGCTCTTAAATCTTCATTATTTTTAGTCATGAAAACGTATTCCTGTTCTTATCCTTCTTATTCAACGGGTACTCATAAACCCTGTTTCATTGGTACTCTAACTACATCCCTTTAATAGGTTTTGATGCATGGAGCCACATGCCGCATGATCCATCTTGATTTGATCATCCCTCAAGTGCTCTTTTCAGGCTGTGAGCCTCAAAAGCTATATCCATTTTCGAATATGCCTTTGCGATCATCTCAACTGCATCAAGATTTCTAATAACACCATCAAGATAACCTAGCACATCGCCACCGTACGCCGTAATTCCATACAGGTCTTCCAGTTTTCTCACAATCCCGACAGGATCATACCCATCAGTCCTGAGTTTGATTACCTTTGCCGAGAACTTACGCTCGGGACAGCCGCAATATGGCGAATCCCTGCACGAACATGCTAAAAACTCACTCGCAAAATCAAATAATTGATCCTGAAGTTTCATATCGAGTTTAGAGATATTCTCACCCTCAAAAAGAATATCGATCGAAGCACCCTGAAACACCCTGGATGGCATACTTATATTCAAAGCGACCGATATCTGCGGCGCATACTTAAAATATGCGGCATCAAAAAATTCAAGGTTTGTGACAATATCCAGGGGATCATTGTTTGCCAGAACCGCACTTCGTATCAAGAAAGCCTTTGAGACTGACAAAAAATGCCTTGAAGCAATGCTGCCAAAACGTGTGAGCGAGATGTTGTCACCATTTTGCCTGATCAACTTATATTTCTTTAATCGTGAAAGCAGCGCACCCATCGCAAAATCAGCAAGCAGCGTCCTGTGAATTGTCTCAAGGTCCTTTCTCGAAGACGTCACCGCAACCGATGCCATTATCTCCTCCATCTGCTCATCCTCGCCATACTGTATCTCAGTATGCACCATACTGCCTTTTAGCAGGTTCACAGCAACAACCTCTTCGGATTCTGCTTGGTCAGATGTATATTTTTTGTTAGGCACAGCCAACAGCACAGCCACACCACGGTCATGATAATCCGAACGCCCTGCACGCCCCAGCATTTGTAGAAACTCCTGTATGGATATCCAGGATATTCCCATTGCAAGCGATTCAAATATCACCTGTGATGATGGAAAATCAACACCAGCTGCAAGTGCGGCCGTAGTCACAATAACAGGTAATTTGCCTGATGCGAATCTCCTCTCAACCGATATTCGCTCATGCTGCGTAAGACCGGCATGATATGGTGCTGAAAGCATGGAAATGGATTCTGATATGCGGTGGCAGTTACGTCTGGAATTGGTAAAGACTATTGTCTGCCCCTTATGTCCTTTTGAAGATGTCATGCTATATTCATCCCTGGCAAGTTTTGAAATCAGCCGAATCTTGTCATTTTCCTGGCAGAACAACAGGTGCCGCTCGATCGGAACCGGACGGTACTCATATTCAACAAGTGTAGCATCAAGACTTTTTGCAAGCATTTCTGGCTTTGCCACGGTTGCAGAAAGATAGATGAACTGGGCATCGGATGCGACATACTTCATTCTTCCTATCAGGCCATCCAACCTGTGCCCTCGTTCAGGGTCTTCAAGCATATGCACCTCGTCAATGACCACCGTTCCGACCTGGCCAAGTTGATCTGCGTTGCTTGTCCGCAAGATGTAATCAAGTCCTTCGTAAGTACCTATAATAATATCAGAATTAAGTGACCTGCTCATGGATGATGTTTTTTTGGTTTTGATACGGGCACTGCCGACCCGTATGGATGTTTTTAACCCGATGCCGCCATATCGTTTTGAGAACTGGTCATATTTTTGGTTTGCCAGCGCTACCAGGGGTACAAGATATAGCATCTTTCCCCTGCCGCGCAGGATATTCTCAATTCCGGCCAGTTCACCGATGAGTGTTTTACCGGTTGCAGTCACTGAAGTGACCAGCTGGGCTTTCCCGTCCAGCAATCCTTTTTTAACAGATAAAGATTGCACAGGCAACAGGTATTCGGATTTTTCCAACAGGATGGACTTGAATTTCTTTCTTATCGGAAGATCGGCGATCTTTGCTGTGCCCCGGATGGGATTTGCCTTGACAGTATCAAAACGGGTAAAATAAGGATCAAGTTTTTGCGGGTTCAACATTCCCACAGTACGGTCAAGGTCTTTCGACCGCAGCATCAGTTCTTCCATGTGTGCGACTGCTTCATCCCCGTAATTAGTCTGGGAATTTCTAAGTGTACGCATCAGTTCTTCTTTTGCACATTCTTCGCAGATCAGTTCCCGGTGATATTTTATTGACTTTTTGTTCACAAAATTGAATTTACGCTTTATGAGGCAAAATCTGCAAACATTGACCATGTCAGCCTCAAGTTGAAAGCCTTTGAGCATCTCTAAAAAATCGGATGTGCGTCTGCTGTCCCCACCAATTGTAATCATGATACGTTCCGAAAGCCGCAAAAGATCGACCAGTTCTTCCGGCGATCGATACTCATCCTTGTTGTCACGAAATACCCTGAACTTATGCGGACGCGGACCTGCCGAAGTAGTTCTCAGGATCAGTTCTCCTGAGAATAAGGGGGTCTTCTTCTTATTTTTTATCGGCATAACGATAATTTTAGACTTTTCAGCGTTTATGAGTATCCAGAGCGTCATGTGCGTATTTCAATTGTTAATGGCCATATATAAGTGGTGGCTGGAAATTGTAAACGATGTGTTGAGCCTTTCCAATTAAGCACTTGAAAAAGTGTAAGCGATGTGTTGAGCCTTTCCAATTAGTCACTATTTAACTATGGTGGGAACTGGTGCGCCGATCCCTTTCAGTTTCGGTAAAATAATATAACATTTGATAGTTGACCTTGACTTTCCGCAGGTATCTACAAATTTTATACAATTTTTCCTGATAGCGTTTTTCCACATTTATACTAAATTATATTTATGTTGACATACATAAAATATATGTTTTGAATATACTATTTGTCAACTTCTGCAGAAAAATCACATACATCATTCCGAATCATTTATCCCAAAATTTAGAAAACAACAATCATACGACATCATTTCTTGTTTGTGAAAATGATTTGTTTTTAAATATACCTGCGGAAAGTGCGGTTGACACAACACTACGAGAAATAAAACATGTAATTTCCTACGCAGTTCTTGTCTCAGCATGCTCATAAGGGAACCGGAAAAATTGAAAGTCTAAGAACCCACTTGAACTCACTTCAACCTGCGAACCTTTTCCTCACATGGATGCTTTCCTGTCGTGCAGAATGTTTCAAAATACCTGAGCCACTGAGGATATTCTGGCGCGGATTTCACAAAATTAACCAGGTTTTTAACCTGTTTTGTCGTAATTTCATCCAGTTCATGCTCCATTGTGCATGCATCTTTCTCAGCAATTTTTTCAGGTACTTTTATAATCTCCAGAAAGGCTTTCAGTGTATCGTGTCGATCCTTTACGATCAACGCGATCTCCCGTCCTTTTTCGGTCAGTGTTATGCCGTCATATTTCCTGTACACAACAAAATCGATCTTATCAAGTTTTTTGACCATTTCAATAACACTTGGCGGCTTAACTTCCAGAGCAACAGCTATGTCCTTTATTTTGGAATATCCCTTCTCTTCCGTGACATTGAGAATTGCTTCGAGATAGTCTTCAGTTCGTCGCGTTAGCATATTTACACCTTACCTACGTAACCTATGGTTTTTAATGTTTCCATGTGAATATTTTTGGAGTTATGGAAAATCACATGAAAGAAACTGTTCACCTTTCAGTGTCAAAGCATACATCTTTGTTTGCGAACCACCTTCAAAACCGCAGTGGTTTTCGCACAGGTTCGAAGCATGGCAAGAGCACTGAAGCCCTATAATTTCCAGATATTTTGCATCTACCATAAAGTCGATCATTGCCATAAGAGTGGATATATTCATATCCAGCTCTTTTGCAAGCGCACCCATAGTACCGCCTTTCACAATTCCTGATAATACATTCTTCATCATGCCCATACTATTCCCAATTTTCACTCATATTATCCTGTTTCTTTTTGTAGATGTAATATACCACCACGAGCGAGAACGGCAGCAATAACACTGCCGGCGCATAAGGCGGTGCATACGTTCCAATGAATCCATCAAATGTATTGAACCATGGTCCATTCTCACCGCCGGGTATCGATTCCGTAATCATCGCAAAGATATCACATCCTGCTATGATCCAGATCAGTATGCTTCCCATCACGATCTTTGAAAACGGATGGATATCTTCAATATTCCGGATGCCGGACAGATAGAAGAGTCCGGCAGACAGCACAATAAATCCACCCCATCCTCCCCTGAACAGATCGCCTGGTACCTCAAGGATCCCGAAGGCAAAACTACCTCCTCCTGCTGTTACCAGTATATCCGCTATCCCGAATGCCGTGGTGATGAGGCCGAGTACGGAAAAGTAGATGTCAGCAATTGATCTCTCAGACATTTACGCCACCCCCAGCAGTATCCCAATCAGGTGTATCAGTCCACCATAGAGGAAGACCACCGCAAAAAGAACAGCCAGAGCTCCTAACAACTCTTTCGCCCCTTCCTTGATCATCATCGCAAACGTTGCCACGCACGGGAAGTATATCGAGACTAGCACTACCGATGTGATCATCTGGTATGGTGTCATCTCGATAACGGATAGCTGTGCAACAGCAAGGTCTTTTCTCAGGAATGCTGCGATCAATGGGCCAACTGTCGCCTCTGGCACACCGAACCAGCTGACAAAGACTGGCGAGAGAACATTACCAATCCAATCGATAAACCCTGTAAGATAGAGAACATTCACGATCCCGCAGCCGAGCAGTACGAATGGAAGCGCAACCTTAAAGAATCCTGCAATTCTCACCCACACCTTTTTCCTGAGATTGCTTATCATCGGTTTTCTGTAGGGCGGTACGTCGATCAAAAACTCAGGTGATCTCCCTGGAATGATCTTGTTCAGGATATAACCAAAAAGGAAATATCCTCCAATCAGGTAAAGCAAAACCCATCCCATCGTATCCGGTATCACTTTCTCCATGATCCCGATCTGGGCACCGCATGGAATGAAGATCGCAAGCAGTGTCATCATTATGAACCGCTGTTTTCTAGTTTCGAGAATTCTCGTTGCTGCTACGCCAGGTACATTGCACCCAAGGGAAAGTATCGTTGGCACGATCGCATACCCGTGCAGGCCGATCCTGTGCAGCACAGTATCGATGAGCACAGCGAGTCTTGGCATATATCCTATATCCTCCAGTAACGCAAGCATCAGGTAGAATATGAATATAGCAGGCAGGACAATGCCGATAGCAACGAAGAGTCCTGATGTCAGCATACCGAACGCTTCGAAAGAGTTGTCTGCTAGAGGATTGCCGACTATGATATAATACAACCATCCTCCTGCGCCAGGAAAAATATCCTGTATCCACGGGAGAAAACGTCCATCAAATAACTTGACCATGAATCCATCGGTAAACAGTGTTCCGGCGAACGAGCCGAATACGCTCCAGAAAGCATACATAACAGCGATCGCAATGGGTATGCCTGTAAGCGGCTTGACCGTGAGTTCCCCTATCGCATCCTTTAAGGTATGCTTGTATTCTCCAAACGTCACGGTCTGTTTTGCGATCTTATCGATAAGATCCCAGCGCTGATCAACTGTTAGTTTCATGTCAGGCATCCCGCGTTCTTGATAATGTCATTGATCTCAACAGGCTTTGCCTCTTTCAGCTTTGATGTGAGTTCCCTGATCCCTTCGCCGCTGATCGCAACAGTCGGAACTACCGGGACACCAAGGATCCGCTGAAGGTTATTGACATCGACCAGGATATTCTTATCAACTGCAGCATCCCACATATTGAGTGCGATCACCATTGGATATCCTTCCTCAAGAATTTCCAGTGCCAGATAAACCCCGCGTTCTATTTTGGATGCATCGATTACGCATATCACCTTCGCGTCCTTATTTTCGTGCAGCATTGCCACAGCAACCTCTTCTGCTTTGTCCTTCGGATCGAGAGAGAATGTTCCGGGCACATCCACCAGCTCGGCATCCTCGCCATCGATCTTCATCCATCCTTTAGTAAAATCAACCGTGGTTCCCGGATAGTTCGACTCGGTGACATTCGCCCCTGTTAAACGGTTGAAGAATACGCTTTTGCCCACATTCGGGTGTCCCATAAGCAAGACATTCACGATTTCATCTCCACAATGATCTTTTCTGCTACGTCCAGTCCAAGGGAGGTGATTGCCTCATCGACGGCCACAACTACCGGACCCTTCACCGGCTGTTTTGTGATCATTTTCAGTCTTTTACCGACCCTGATGCCCATTCCAGCCACTTTTTTTCGTAGTGTTTCTTCAATATCTGTTACGATTCCTTCTTCTTCGTATTTCATCTCAGATAATTTTTTTTCCATTCGATCACACTCTGGTGACTTTGATCTTTTGTGCCATCCCGCGCCCGATAGAAACGACATTTCGATCGACTTCGATGGTTATCGGACCATTGGTGGATATCACATACACGATGCGCCCCTCGAATATACCTTGAAGATTCAGTTTCTGTCTTATGTTCTGCCCTCCGCCAATATCCACAATTCTGGCGGATCCATCCGGTTTTACTTGTAAGAGATTCATATTGTTTAAAGGCATTTAGTTTCACCTTTTAAGATTGTCAGATGGTGATCCATTCTATCAATTATGTTATCAGGCATGGACACATCCACATGTTTAGGTGTTCCTAAAGGATGGTGTTAGGTATGCTAATAATCTACCCTACAAATGTTAGGTGATTGGTTAAAATCCTAAAACAAATCAGATTCGACTCTTTGAGCGAAACCTATAAACCAATGTGACTGCCGTAAGTGGAGGATTGACCCGGTATCAAAAAGAAGGTGGTCCCAATGAAACTCCCCACAGCAGAGCTGTGGGGTACAATAATAAAACAAATTGTAACTATTCATTCACCCTATAAACCGTTTATTCTTCAAAAAACACCAAAACCGAAAATTAAGATTCTACAATTTGATATGAAAGAAGTTATACCTACAAAATTCGAGGACTTTTAAAAGTGCATTGTCCTGGTTGATTCGATCATTGCATTTTTTTGGCTTGTTTTTTGTTAAAGATGAGTTTAATGTAAACTATAAGGATAAAGGTCATGTCATCTTTTCCAATGGAATCTTATTTCGAATAATTTATGTACGTCCACAAAAATATATCAAATAATGAGAGATGACATATATACGAAGATGGGGGAATAATGAGCACAAAAAAAGATGCAGGAAAGAAACTGATCGATATGAATTTAGATGCCCAACAGGCCCAAGCCATCCAGAACCTTGACGGTCCGATGCTTATCCTCGCATCCGCAGGCACAGGCAAGACCAGGACACTCATGGCAAAGGTCGCAGCATTACTCGAAAAATCTGTACCCCCCAATGAGATAATGCTTGTTACATTCACCAACAAGGCAACAAACGAAATGAGATCACGTCTCATTGCTATGGGATATGACATCCGTAATATGTGGATCGGAACATTTCACAACATATGCAACCGCATTCTCCGGGAAAACTATTCCAGGATTCCGGATCTCAATTCCAAATACACGATCATTATGCCGGATGATTGCCGGAAACTGGTCAATCGTATCATAAAAGATATGGAACTCGAAGATAACGACCTGAAACCCACTGATGCCTTCGAAATAATTTCTTTTGCAAAAAATGCCATGCAATATGACCCTGCACATAAATTCCTTGATAATATTGAGTATTCAATCGATGACGTGATAGAATACAAATATCCCAAACATAAAAGATACATCAAACTGATACAGAAGATACACAGAAAATATCATACAACGAAACTGGGCAATAACGTTATTGATTTTGATGACATGCTTGTATATGCACTGTATATTGTATCCACAAATGAAACTTTGCGGGAGAAATACGAACGCCAGTTCGAATACATACTTGTTGATGAATACCAGGATACAAACAACGTTCAGGCAGCATTGATAAGACAGCTTCGAAAGAACAATATGAACATAACAGCAGTAGGAGATGAAGCACAGGCAATATATGAATGGCGAGCTGCCACACCTGGACACATCATTGCATTTCCCCATGCATTCGAAGGAACTAAAATATTAAACCTGACACAAAATTATCGCTCAACTCCACAAATAATCAATGCCGCAATTGCATCGATCAACCACAATAAGATCAGACTTGAAGAAAAACAGATGAATGCAACCCTGGATGATGGCGAATTGCCGACGGTTTCCTTACACATGAACATCTACGATGAACTTGAATATATTGCAGACCGGATATATGGCCATATTCAAAATGGCATCGCACCCAATAAGATAGCTGTGCTTGCCCGAACATTCCAGATGAATAAAACAGGGATACACCACGTCCTTGGAAGGCGACTACTTACATACGGAATACAATACGTTGTATTCGGCGGAAAAGACCTGTTTGATAAGAAGCACATCCGTGATTTCATTGCATTTTTGGAATTGGTCTACAACCCCCGGAATATGATCGCATGGGAAAGATTCCTTGGCATACTACCAGGAATTGGGCCTAAAAATGTCAGGATAACGATATTGTATCTTCAAAATGAGCCTGAAAAATCCCTTACTGGAATAAAACTAAAAAGTACAAAAGCGAAAGCATCCATTAAGCTATTGAATACTGTATTGACCGAAGTCCGTACAAGATCACAACAATCCAATGTATCCCTGATGGACTTTCTGGAACCGTTCTTAAAGATATACACATCATCACCCCCAGCAAAAAAGGACGATTTTCCTGCGCGAGTAAAAGAACTTGAAGAGACCCTTCAAGAACTAAACGATATGCCGATAGATGAGTTCTTACACGAAGTCCAGCTCAAAGGAAAAAGTAAGGCGAATAAAGCAAATGTTCCTGATGACCACGTTATCATATCCACGATACATCAGGCCAAGGGCCTTGAATGGGATGTTGTCCATATCGCAGGGTGTAATGAAGATATCCTGCCACATTATCGATCGATTGTTGGACTAAATACGGTGGCTGGTCCAGTCGAACACGAGAACAAAGACGAATCCGGTATTATGATTGGCAACAATCCAATCGAAGAAGAACGCCGACTATTCTACGTGGCCGTTACCCGTGCAAAAAAGATACTTGAATTGACTATGAGCGAATCAACTCCATGGGGTAAACCATTATGTCCCAGCAGGTTTATCGTGGAAGTCCAGGAGTGTGTAGTCCAGGAGACAGACACAGGTGTATTCGAACTCGATCCAAGTAATTTCTTATCCATGTGATCCATGTCTGAACAATTGCTGACCAGACATGGACAAAACCAAGCAACAGTGATCCATCAAATGACAGGCACTGATATGAGCAATATGAGCACGTCCTATTAGATAAGTTCACGTGGCTGTTTATGCTCAGGTAGCACCGGAAGCGGCATCGTATTGATCAGGATCGGACTCTCTACCTCTTTTGCACGTTCAAGCATTAGTTCCTTGCCTTTCTGGGTCACCGCAAATAGTGGAACCGCTGTTCCTACCTGTGCAAGAGGCTTGATTACATCGCGCACATTCTTTGATGCACAGCCTGTAGTGATATCAAGGTAATCAAGTAGTTTTAGTGCATCGTCACGACTTATGCCGGTTACGTGCGCACCGATTATAGTAAGGTCGATCCCAAGTTCGGATTCTAGATTCCGTAGTGTCTTTGCAGTATCAGGATCAATGACCGACACAGCGATCTTTTCATAGCCAAGTTCTGCCGCCTTCCTGACACCATCAACAGGGTCGATCCTGGCAGTTGAAGGATCAAGCACGATTCCGCCACTTTTATCGATGCCATTCATAATACCATCAATAGGCTCTGTTTCAACAAGCCCAGAGATACGCGCACCCATACCCTGCACAAGTTTCGGATTATTGGTGATCACAGTTCCCGCACCATCACATACCGTCACAGTTGTATCAAGAACACCTCGCCGAAGTCCGGTCATCATTATTTCAGATGCCCCGAATCCCACAAAGACCTCAAGTTCCAGCTGGCGGTTATCTGTGAACATGCCAAAATCCTTAATGCGGAATTCCATATTTTTCCGGACCTCATCAGATGTTATTTTTTTGATCCCGCGTACTTTATCAAAGATAGGGCACCATTCAACTTGCGGCTCACCGACTTCTACCACTTCACCATTTTCTACAACAACTTTTGCTTTTCCAAGCATTTCCATAACATGAGGCATAATATCACCTTTTGAAAAATTTAATATGTTATACGCATCATCCGATATTCGGATGTTTTTTCCAGTGTTCCCTGATAAGTTCCTTTCTTGGAATAGGGCCACTCTGTTTCTCTCTTTCATTCATCTCATCATCAAATGCATCAAGAGAACTATAGAGATACCAGATCCCATCCTTTTGATAGGACTTAAACACATTCGGGTCGCGCGCATCATCGTCAGGATCGATGCTTCTTTTAAAATAATCGCGATAACCTTCAAGTACCTTACCAGTATTCATATCAAATTTACATGAATGGAACACTTATATTTGTTTTGGCAGGTGACGACAACAAAAATAAGCCTCTTCGCTATTTCATGTGGGTAAATTAAATTCCAATTTGCCTAACTTTAAATAAACGTAACTATTCAGCCACCCTATAAACCGTTTATTCTTCAAAAGAGACCGTCGTTTTAGTTCATGATTTTCATCCACTAAGGGTCTATTAACTGCATGTTTCCATCTTTATAAAAACATTTTGTTAATATTTGGCCAAATTCACCAATTTCAACCCAATATCCACCATCATATGCTCTTTATTTCATCCTTTCCTCCACATTTCAACACATTTTTAGAAAGCTTACGCTACCTACTACATTTGCAAATCTCTTCACATTAACAGTAATTGCAGTAATAATCGCTTGAACATTCAATTTTGCCAAGCCCCAAAATTTAGCCCTTGCCATCCCATGGAAACGTTTCATCTCCCCTTGCTTAGGTTCAATTTGAG
>DQIP01000175.1 GCA_020793565.1 Candidatus Methanovorans sp. | reverse complement strand
TAGTATGGTTTGCCCATCTGAATTTTATCGAAACCATCTATACAAATATATTTTAGATAATTCGAATATGTATTTTACCCTGCTTTTTGAAGTGGATACAATTATTGTGATAAATTGTGTATTTTTTACTCACCTATGGTTAAATATGTATAATTTGTACACATGCTTTGGCTTGTGGGACAGCCTGATACCATCGCTTACACAAAAAGGCTCCATAAAAATCCTTTATCGATACATATTTTAATATCCCGCATCAATCTGTCTTATATGGGATATCAGGAATACCTTGCTGCACGTGAACTCGTTTCAACGTTCGGGCAGCCAATACTTAACTATGCAACCCTAATCTCAGCGATCCTGCTCCTATTGTCATTTTATTATTTAGTGAAACGCGAAGAGCGCCTGATCGAATATTCCATCAAATTGCTCCAGGTAAATACAATACTGATCGTTCTTGGATTTGCAGTCCTCATGTGGTTCCATTTCAAAATATATAACACGATCGAAGTGATATATCCTGAATATGTGACCGCGTACATGTACCAGACAAGTGAGATACAGCTGACTTCATCAAGGTTTGCAATACCACTATGGATCGAGACCGAGAAATTGTACTTCTGGTTACTGTGGTTGTCCCTGTTTGCATGGCAGATATCCCGAAAATACCGTGACAGTGCAAGGGGAATGATCGTTTCCCTGAATGTTATGCTTTCACTTCTGGTCATTCTTATCTACTTGTATTCAAACCCATTTGTAGATCCGCTCCCAATTGTGCATTCCGAGATCACGAATTGGTCACAGGCAATTGCGATGCAGGATCAACAGATTATAGGGCAAATGTCGATGCAGCTTTTCGGGCGCATTACATATTATTACAATACAATGTATATGTGGACGCATCCACCAATGTTGTTCATATCTTATGCGTCACTTGCAGTGACCTTTGCAGCATGTGTGTTCATGTTGCTTAAAAAGGATGAAGTATATGACAGGATCGCATACGCTCATGCGAAGATCGGTTATCTTTTACTGACAGTTGGAATGCTCATTGGTTATCCATGGGCAGTTCTGGCATGGGATGGTGATTGGTGGTGGGATTCGAAGATAAACGGTTCGATCATGATGTGGGTGCTGTACAGCGCGTACCTGCACACAAGAATACATATCCACCGCAAAAGAATGTGGGAAGTCACGGCGATTTTGGGAATTATATGTTTCATCTCGCTGGTATTTACTTACTTTTTAACATACGTGGTTCCTGGGATACATTCGGTGGCACAGACATAGATTTGGTGAAAAGGGGATTTTCAATGAGCGGCACAAGATTAGACTTTGATTCAAATATCAACCTGAAAAAATATGATTATTATCTCATAATTGCAACATCCTTTGCACTATTAATGATAGGACTTGTCTGTGTTTTCGGGGTGTGGTATACTTATGGCCTATATATGGATGATCCTGGTTGGCAGAACACAATACAATATCCTGCATACGTAAATATGATGAATATATGCATATATCCGTTCGTACTTGTGCTTTTGCTCGCACTTGGTCTTTGCATTCCAAAACGCATCGTACCGCGAACAGCACTCATCAAAGCCACTGCTGCTATACTCTTGTTCACATTTATCTCATCAGTTATAGGTGGGATCGAAACTGGTATCTCCTTTATTTTGCTGATGTCGATCGCAGTACAGGCTGTTGTTCTTGTTCTGACTGTCGTAAAAAGCGGAGCACTCACGTTTGAACGTGAGGGGTACCTGATCCGGATCGGTTCATCGCTGTTGCATCTTGGTACAGTATTGTTTATATTTGATTTTGCAAGCATGCGAGATAGTGTATACCACATTCCGATTTTCTGGATAGTCACACTTCTTATGGGCACAGGTACTTTTATATCATTTTATCCGTCCGGGATATCAAGATTATGTAACAAGATTGCATTGCGATGAAGAATACAACGTATTGTTCGATTGTAAATCCGCCAGGGATGTTTTATAGTATATAATTTCTAGAATTATATAGTCCGAGTTAATCCGACCGTAGCAAGTTGTCCCACAAGCCAAAGCATGTGTACAAATCATACATATTTAATCCTATGTGGGTAAATAATACACAATTTATATCAATAATTGCCTTATTGAGACAAGATGTGGTAAATTTGTGCAATGGAAATCCGTTTTGGGACAGCCTGGTAGGGAGGATTTTCTCGTTGTATATAATCTATAAGATTATGTAGTCCGGGTTAATCCGACCGCAGGAAGGATTTTCTCGTTGTCTTCTGGAATGGTTCGAAAAACTGCAGAGATAAGATTGGAAAATAAGGATACTCCGTGCCTCCCTGATCTCCAATCAAACTCCCCTGAAGTATTGTCCTTTTGTATAAGCATCTCCCTGCTGCCCTCGTATTCTGTTATTCTTTCCCATGAGCGTATTCCTGTACGCTTTTGTGATCTCCTTTACCTCTCTTTTGGTGTTAAGTCTAAGGTCAAGTCGTAACACATCCGCACCGGATCCCTTCAGTTTTTCAACATCATTGAGCATGTTGAGCACTTCAAAGTTATAGATGAATGTCCGTGTCCCCAATCGTTTGACCGGAAATCTGCGTTCTTTCCTGTCAACAAGGAGCACATCGCTGTCGCGACGATTATCGGTACCATTATCGCTATTTAAAAGTTTTTTGTCAACAAGTGGTTTCAGGAGATCGTTCTCTGTAACAAGCAGAAGTTCGCGACCATGTGCAACAATTTCAACCTGCCGATTCCCACGGGATTTCTTCAGGTTTTCACAAATTTGGCAGATCTCATCAAGGTTCAATTCACTCGAAAGCGTGACCCTATGGGCTCCTGCACCAAAGAATACGCAGGATGTGAGCGCATTGAAGGTGTTGAGTTCTTTTTGGGTAACAAAAGGGATACTGCATTCTTTTGCAATCTGCACCGCACCGAGATTTGAGCATGCCACACCAAATCCTGCATTATTCACCTCTTCAATAAGTGGCCTGAGTAATGTCAATTCGTGGTCGTGTGTGATCTGGGGCACTATGAATACGAACTCGATCCCATCTTCTTTTTTCGAAGCCAGATATTTCATTCTTTCTTTGTTCGACTGATCTTTCAGTTCGCTGAACTGTTCAATTGGAACATAGACAATATCGGCACCCGCATCTGTTGCATAGATCATGGAATCGGCGTTATTGACTTCAACGCTCAAAAGCGTGTTTTTCGTGCGGTCATTTGTGGAGTTTGGCGTAATTGCAATTGCAGCAGTTTCAGTCTCTTCTTTGCGACCGCTGCACAGTTTGTCGAGACCTGAAATCTGCGGGTTCTTACGTTCTCGCTTATATCCTAAGATGGTCTTTTGCAGCAACATGTCTGCGGCTTCACGTTTTGCATTTGTTAGAACACCTATCGGAATGAAAAGATCCTCATCTGCCACAACATCCACAGATTTGGCAGCATAGGGTGTATCTCCCAGTTTTTCTATTATCGTTTTTATCTTTTCTTCGGTGGTTGGCGCCTTCATGGCTTGCTGGACAATGTAGTCATCTTCAAACACCACGTCTTCTGTTGTCCCTTCGATCCCAATATTCAGCCTCTCATCCTTTTTTGCTGTGACCTTAATTTTCACAGGGCTTCTTTTCAGGTCAGTTTCCTGCAACCTGTTCAACAGGTGTCGGTCTGTTGTGAGATACACTTCATCACCGATGTTTACGGTCTTACCGGTCTTTGAACTTATCTCAAGTGCCACGATCTCGCCGGATTTTGCACTTTCGACTCGTTCTTCATCACGCTTTATGACGTTCACTGCCGAGCCGAGCATACGTGTTCTAGTCCGTATTCCGACACCGTCTTTTGTATGGATATCCTCACGCAGTTTTACCCTGAGGCTCGTGGTGTACCTGAAATGTGATATGTCTGCGACTTTGCCAAGGAATACGCCGTAGTTTGAGCTGTACTTTGGATGTGTAACGCCCCTGTTTCCGAGGATGAAACCTTTTGTAAATCCGCGATAGAACAGTTTTGCAAGTTCTTTTTCATCTGTTTTGATCTCATCTTTGTCAAGAACTCCGCCGTTGTTTAGTTTTTCAACTGCTGCTTTATAGGCGCTTGCACTTTTTGTTACGTACTCGCCTCTTTTCATCCTGCCTTCGATCTTGAAGCTTACAACACCCGTGTTCACAATTTCGTCAATCCCTGACAGCGTGCAGAGTTCGGCACAACTTATCGGATATTCACCCATTTCGGGCATTGTGCTCTCGACCCCGCGTCCATTCACCATGAACCTGTAACGCAGCCTGCAAGGTTGGGCACATGCTCCACGGTTTGCGCTCCTGCCACTGATGAAACTGCTGAAAAGACACCGCCCTGAGTATGAGTAACAAAGTGCACCGTGGACGAATACCTCTGCTTCGATGCTGGTGTTGCTTACTATGGCTTTCAGCTCTTTGGTGTCCAGTTCTCTTGAGAGTATTACACGATCTGCCCCGATGCCCTCGATAAATTCCACGCCAGACGTATTGTGTATTGTCATCTGGGTACTTGCATGAAGTTTCAGGTCAGGGTATATTTCCCTGATTATCTGCAACATGCCGATGTCTTCCATTATTATTGCATCGATCCCGGAGGAGTAAGCACTGTCGATTATGTCAAGAGCGTCCTGTATCTCGTTCTGTTTGACGGGTATGTTGAGTGCCAGGAATACTTTTGTGTCGTGCGAGTGGGCTAAGTCGATGGCATTTTCAAGTTCATCGAGTTCGAAGTTCGTTGCTCCCCATCTTGCATTGAAGTCACGTATTCCGAGGTAGACGGCATCTGCGCCGCCCTTCAGGGCGGCAAGCAGGGATTCGCGGTCGCCGGCGGGGGCAAGTATCTCCGGGGTAATTGATGTTAGGGGGGTTTTGGTGGTTTGGGACATGGTTGGTGTTGGATGTTTGTTTTTGTTTATACCGATCTTATGTGATTTATGCTTTGTTTTGGGAAAATGTGTGGATGTTTTTGAAAAGCTGAATTCAAGGTAGAATCAGCAGGTAACATAAGCCCGAAGATACACCAGGAGATAAAATCCTTCAAGTTGAAATCAAAGAAAAGACACTTTCTATAATATAAACAGCGTATGCACTTATCGTATATAACGGGAATAGGAAGATTTGTTCGAAAAACAAAATGTGATTCGAAAATGAAACCTGAACTTGTAAATGCAGTAGGGTTATTTCAATTCTATTGGAATATTATGGACCGATTGCCGAAAAGGGGCACACAGGCAATGATTGAGAATTTGATAATCGTATGCTGTCATTTCTTTGAAGTATATTCAGTCTATCGGTGATGTTTATGCATGGCTTAATTATTACAATCTGACAATGTCAAATTAAGTTTAACAATATATATATACTATAAAATGATAAATGTTGCTTAGTTAAGGCAACATTTTGTGATCTGGGGATAATTGGTGAGCTTTAATAGAATTAGTCGAACGCAACAAAATAGTGATTGATATGACTGATTACTCGACAAATTACTGAATTGGAATACTTAATGAATAAAAATAACATTGGATTGTTATATAATTTAAATTTATATAGTATGATACATACAATATTGTATGTGAAATAATAAAAAATTGAATTTGTTATAAAGTGATTGTGGTTTATTATGGGGAAAGGACGAAGTAGATGGGAGATTATTTTAAATATACTTCATGTTATTAAAAAAAATAAAAAAAACACGATTAATGCAAAATGCAAATCTTGATTGGAGAAATTTCAAAAAATACTTCGATTATTTATTAGAAAACAAATTTATTAGCGAGTCAAACCCGGATAAAAATAGTTATTCACTCACAGAAGATGGAATTGAATTATTAGATCGGTTGAAAAAGGTAAATGAACTATTGAATTAATGGGGCAATTCTAAAAATTTTATACCTTCAGAAGTTATTCTGATATAATCATTGTTTAGTTCTACCAATTGCTGGTTTTGGAGGAAATCAATAATTTCCTGAAATTGACTTTTTGATATAGTAAGACCTTCAATAATTTCTGAACATTTACTCCAGCTGGAATCCTGTAGTATCATAAGAATTTCATCAAGTTGTTTCATACCAGTTATGTTATATGTATTACCCTATAAATATGTATAAGCAATAACTACAGTGACTTTTCATTATATCCTGATTTGACCAACTTCGCAACTCTAAAATGAATGCTATAATCCATACATTTTAGTAAAATCAAGTGAGAATTTGACAGTTACAGAAGCACTTGCAACATACAGAAAAAAAGACTTGATCGAGAAAATATTCCATTCACTGAAGAATGAGATCGAAATAAAACCATTAAGGGCGTGGTCGGATGCTAGTATTTATGGGGCAATTCTTGTGGAATTCATTGCTCAACGGTTCATATCGCTGATGCGATATGAGTTCGATGAACTTAAGCATAATTCAACAAAATTCATCAAAAAAAGCTTATTGAATTTGACAGTTACCATAAATCACATGAAAAGTGGCGCGAAAAATTTTATTTATGCAAATTTTGACCCTATGAATACACTGATTTTGAGGGGAAAATAGGCCATTACATAGAATTATATGTCATAATTTTTCAACTGTCAAATTGGTTTTCCTTACAAAATTTGGGAATTTTAGAGAAAAGAGGATACATTCTCTTCAAGAAAGAGTGGAAACTGTCAAACTTCAATTGGTTCATATGACCCCACAAACTAAATGTATTGGTGGTAATAAATATGAACAATGTGTATATAACAACAAATGGAATGACAAAGGAGCAAATGTTTCGGCTTCATTTAATGAACGGCTTTAATTTTGCACCAATTACTGCAGATGCAATACTCGAAATGAGTACAGATTTTTTCCAGGGCAACAAATCAAATGTACATGATGGCCAAATGGTGTATCTTGCCATATCTGATGAAGAAGGTCCCGGAAAGTCGATTATTGATTCAAAGCATAGAGAGGTAATCCTGACATTGGATGCTCCGGAGGACATGGAGGTTTACGAACAGTTTGGTTTATCGACCTATAGACAACATGTAGTGTTAAGGATCACACAACAAGCCAGAGAGCAAAATGCACTCTTAACGATCAAAGATCTCGTCAAACTTTTAAAGAATAGTTATAGTACGCTTAAAAGGGACATAAAAGCCCTCCGAGGAAGAGGGTTTTTCGTTCCAATAAGAGGTGTTGTAAAAGATATTGGTCCCTCATCACATAAAACCAAAATCGTAGAATTATTTGTGAAAGGATACACCACGTCTGAAATCAAGACATCAACACGGCATTCATTGAAGAGTATTGAACGTTATATCAAGGATTTTTCTCGTGTTTCGATTCTCACTGCAAGAAGCGAGTCTATTGACAATATACGCTTAATCGTTGGGATATCTGAACGTTTGGTAAAGGAATATCAAGAACTTTACAGGAACTATAAGGACGGTGAGCATAAACAAAAAATTGACGAGTTGGTGAGTAATATAACTGTTTATGATCCACCGATGACTTTCAAAAAAAACACGGGAGTGAAGATATGAAAGAAGATTGGTACAGGAAAGCATATGGTCCATCTACTGCAAAAACGTATGAAACAAGCCTATTCAATCTCATAACAACAGAATTTGGATATATTGGCGGACCCGATGTGGTAAGTCTTTTTGTGAAAAAAATAGTTGAGTTAAATGATCAGTTCTATTTAGATGGAGATTTCATACGCCCGGGTAAGTTGAGATGGCTCGTTTTGCAAAGCGGACAGAAGTATTCAAAGGGTAAAAAGTTAAGCGACATGCAACTCATTCCGGTTACATTAACCTTAATAAGTCAGGATGATGTAAAAGACAGGGTAAAAAATGTTAAGAAAAGTGAACTTCTGGAGAAACTAATAGTTAGAATGTTTAATGAAACAAAGGAACAGGGTGGCGTCCTCACTGAAACGGATGTTTCTATCTTGTTAAGGCTTTCTGTGACCAGTATTTCCAATTATGTTCTTGGTTATGAAAAAAGGACGGAGAAAGTTGTTCCACGTGCTGGGACTGAAATGGATATCGGCAAAACCCTTACTCATAAAAGATTAGCTTTTCACAATTACAAGAAAAAGATTCCAACATCAGAGAATGCTCGTTTAATAGACCACACACCAGAGTCCACGGACAGATACATAAAGGATGGAACTCGCATTGAGAAACTCTACATGTTAGGATACGATGAATGGGAAATCGCATTTTTTACAGGTATTTCAGGTTATGTTGTAAAAGAATATATTGAAATCCTAAGATCTTACGAAAAGGATAAAATTAATTAGCATAAAAATCGGTATGCAGAGAGATTGAGGGTCATATGAACCTATCTTGGGTTTCAAACTGTTGGATGTTTTCAAATCACTATCCACAAAACATACAATAGATATATATACAAAAACCATGCAAGTTTAATAGTTTCATACCGGGCTTATAGTGAGGGATGAACATTATCAAAAAGAATAGATCATGGATCAGTAGTAAATTTCTGCTTGCAGCAGCAAGTATCGTAGTAATTGTTGCCGGAATGCATGCTGCGGAATCTATTTTGGTGCCGTTTCTCCTGTCCATGTTCCTGACGGTTATCTTTTCATCGCCATTATTCCGGCTACATAAAGAAGGTGTTCCAATGCCTCTTGCCATGTTAGTTGTGATAGTCACAGTGATAACACTTGGCTTGATCCTTATTGGTTTTGTCGGGTCAACGTTAGAAGACCTCCTGACTGCATTGCCTTCTTATCAGGCAAACCTTGACCATGAGATCACGATAATGATTGTTTGGCTGGAAGGCATTGGTATTAACATACCTGACAATATCCTGCACGGGATATTTGATCAGGAAAAAGTAGTGAAACTGGTCACCGGTGTTCTCACAGGACTTGGAGGACTGCTTACAGATGCATTGCTGATATTATTAATGGTATTTTTCATGTTGCTTGAAGCACCGGGTTTGCCTGCAAAATTGCGTATGTCACTTGGTGATGCAGATACTACGATCACGCAGTTAAGCAAAATTATCGATTCGATTAAACGCTATCTTGCGATCAAGACAATGATAAGCTTTGCAACCGGGATATTAATTGCGATCTGGCTTGCAATTATGGGTGTTGACTATCCATTACTCTGGGGCTTGCTGGCATTCCTGCTTAACTATATCCCAAATATCGGATCGTTCATTGCTGCAATTCCTGCTCTCCTCCTGGCATTCATCCAGTTGGGACCCGTGGCTACAGTTCTTGCAGGGACAGGATATTTGCTGGTTAATGGTGTGATCGGAAATGTGATCGAGCCACGTATCATGGGGCGGGGTGTGGGATTGTCAACATTGGTCGTGTTCCTCTCACTTGTGTTCTGGGGCTGGGTGCTGGGTTTGGTAGGTATGTTGCTCTCTGTACCCCTGACCATGTGCATAAAAATTACAATGGAAAGTAGCGAAGATACACGATGGATCGCGGTTCTGATGGGGTCTGAATCGTCTGGTTAAGTTATACTTCATTACCATTAACCGACATCCATTATCCATGTCGTTACCGCTAAATATATCATTGATAAGATGTATTGAACTGGTACTGCCCAATATGGATATGGGGCTGTGGCCTAGCCCGGCATGGCGATGGGCTCCAGCGGATAAATGATGAACAACGGGTCTACTGAGATCTACCCGACGGGGTAGGTCGGTGAGGAGCCGTTGGAGCACTGATATGTGCTCACATAGAACACTGTCTAAAAAGCAGTGGTTCGGAGAGACCCGTCGATCGTGAGTTCAAATCTCACCAGCCCCACCTTTTTTCTTTAAATATTTATGTACTTGAGACTGTCGGAAAAGTTTATATTTAGAGGGTTCTAACTTACAAAATAAATTACCCACAGCGCAGTATAGCGTTTTACTTGCAAATGTTAATCAAACTGTTTCGGTTTCACCACTTTTCCAACAGTCTCTACTTATTACAGCAGCGAATTTTGATGCCAATAAATAAACTCGATGTGAGTGACGCATTTTTCCAAAACCCATGCAAGATTGCATACATATTCACATTTGTATTTATTTCATCACTTGTTTTTACGATCCTTCACATATTCTGAAAAACCAGAATTAAGCAAAATAAAAATTCCGCATACAAACGTAATGAATCCGAATTCCATCGGATATAATAGTTCACCTTTTATTGTCAATAGTACACCCGTATGCAATACGACCAAGCCGATGAGGAATGCTACAACCGGACGGACTGCCGCAGTTCCGTAATATATGGCAGAAGCAAACCATGTTCCGATTCCGAAATAGGTGAATGGTGATCCATTCCTGCCACTTATGTTTATCGCAATGCCGACAAGTAGGAAAACGCCACCAAGTAATGCCAGAAAATGTTGTTTTTTCAATACTTTCATTTTTTCAATACCACCGGTGAATAATTCATCTTTGTGTCGCACTTGAATATTATAGTATTAATCTTTATGCAATATGTTGCAAATTTCGTTCTTTACACTTCAAAAAGTGGAAATCAGGCTAAATAGGGTCAATCCCTAAATACCTGAAACACAGATATGTAACCGGAGTGGTACACATGGCATACAACATAAACATAATATCTACGCCAGAAGCAGACAAACATTGGCAAGATTTGAAAAAAGAAAACCGTCTTTTGCTTGAACGTAAGGTTGACATCAATGGATGTTGTATTAAACTTATCACAGACCAGCCTGCGACTATGGGTACGTTTGATGAGAATTTTTATCATTTTGGTGAGAGAATTCGCTCGCATGGTCGTATATTGGTTTTTGATAATATCGGGGTCGATGGCTTTAAGGTTGACTACGATCCGTTTTCACGGACTGCGTTCATCTGGAATTGTGATTATTATGGTTATGTGAAATCCCAGGCTCTTGCTGTGGCAGGGGATGTACTGGAGGATGTGCACAGGTTTTATTCACTTCACGGCGCATGTCTTGAGTACAACGGCAGCGGTGTTGCGATCGTTGCACCAAGTGGAACCGGCAAAACTACGCTCGGTTATGGGCTGATGCGCCGATCGCATACTTCACTTGTGAGCGATGACTGGTTTTTCACACGGTTCCAGCATGGTGAAGCTGTGTGCATGTCGTCTGAGAAGAATGTGTATATCAGGGAAGGTATTGAGGACGATTTTGAGGAATTCAAGCCCATTATGCAACAGACCCACCTTGATTCAAAACACAGGGCTGTGATCAATTTACGGAATGTGATCGGTGCTGCGAAGATGCATGACAAGACCACGCTTGAGACGTTCTTTACACTTAAGAGGGATCATTCTGACCAGCAACTTGTGCGCAGTATAGGGGGAAATGAAATGATCGATTATCTTCTGGCAAATGACTTTTGCAATCCGCACCTGCTCATAAAGGATGAACGAAAACTGGACTTGAGAATTAAATTTTTCGAGAAATTATTTAAGAAAGTAAATCCTTATATTGTAAATACAATTTCTACACCCCAAAAGACTATTGATGCTATGCTGGATGTGATGGATTAGTTCGGTTGGACTGCTGGATGTTGTACCCAATGCATATTGTTATAAATGCTCTAAGAACGTATTCATCGTACAAGTATTACCAGATATAACATACAAACATGAGCGAACATACTTCTTGAGGAATTACAATGGCACTTGATGATATATTTCTACAGAAATTCGGGTATATTGAACGTGGACCCCTGAATGCAATTAATATTGATCCACTCCAGAGAGGCGGAATTCTTACGGATGAAGCGCGCCGCGCTCTTGTGCAGTGGGGTGACGGTTATTCAGTCTGTGATTTTTGCTCTGGTGTGCTTGATAAGATCAAAAAACCTCCAATTCATGATTTTGTGCATGGTGCTTTGCCTGAATTTTTGGGTACTGATGAGGTACGTGTGACAAATGGTGCACGTGAGTCCAAATTTGCGGTTATGCATTCAATGACAGTGGAAGGTGACTTTGTGGTGCTCGACCAGATCGCGCATTATACATCATATGTTGCAGCACAGCGCGCACGTTTGAATATCAGGACCGTGCCAAATTCCGGCAATCCCTATTACAAAACAGAACCGGAAGGATATGCTACTGCGATCGAAGAGGTTATCAGGGAAAGCGGAAAGCCGCCTGCACTTGCACTTTTAACGTATCCGGACGGCAATTACGGCAATCTTGCGGATGCTAAGAAGGTGGCATCCACCTGTCACGAATACGATGTCCCCCTGCTGCTTAATGGTGCTTATTCTGTGGGCAGGATGCCAATCAATGCTAAGGAACTTGGTGCTGATTTCATTGTCGGGAGCGGACACAAGTCCATGGCTGCATCGGGTCCGGTCGGCGTTCTGGGCGTAACGGAAGAATATGCAGATATCGTGTTTAAGAAATCTCCAACCCATAACGTGAAGGAAATTGAATTGCTGGGATGTACGGCGCGCGGTGCAACGATCATGACTATGATCGCATCGTTCCCGACGGTTGTCAAACGAACCCGCAACTGGGACAATGAGGTTGCAGATGCACGCTGGTTCTCTGAAAAATTAGAAGGCATGGGACTTATCCAGATTGGCGACAGGCCCCACAACCATGACCTGATGTTCTTTGAAGCTCCGGTACTGTTTGAGATATCACAAAGAGTGAAAAAGGGACGTTATTTTTTGTATAAGGATTTGAAAGCACGCAACATCCACGGCATAAAGGCAGGCCTTACCAAATTCTTTAAATTGAGTACTTTTGGTGTTGGACGGGATGACCTGAAGGTTGTTGTGGATGCGTTTGATGAGATAATCCGGAAATATGAGTAATGGAGTCTAAACGAGTGCCTGCGGTATTCATGTCGCATCCCTATTCTGTAATGACATTTTCACTTCCCAGGATCGGCAATACCCCTGTATTTCCGACCTTCTTCGCCCGGTTTTCTGTTTTTGTATAATTCCTAAACGGTTAGTCCCGAAACCACAAAGGCTATAATCATAAACCCCCATCAACTAATAAATGACTATGTGCGGCTGTAGTTTAGTGGTATGACATTGGCTTCCCAAGCCAATTACTCGGGTTCGAATCCCGGCAGCCGCATTATTTTATATATTTTATTATATTTTATATATTATATTTTATATATTATA
>DQIP01000176.1 GCA_020793565.1 Candidatus Methanovorans sp. | reverse complement strand
AGAATTTTCTCGTTGTATATAATCCATAGGATTATGTAGTCCGAGTTAATTCGACCGCAGGGAGAATTTTCTCGTTGTATATAATCCATAGGATTATGTAGTCCGAGTTAATCCGAGCATAGGGAGGATTTTCTCGTGGTATATAATTTATAGAATTATGTAGTCCGAGTTAATTCGACCGCAGGGAGAATTTTCTCGTGGTATATAGAGGTTGTCCAACAATTACTGTATTCAATAATATCGACCGGTTTCCATTAGTATTTCCTGAAATGTAATTGTTTTATTTGTACTTGAAGCGAAGCAAATCAAAGCCGGATGAATGTATATGTCCAACCATAAAACCAGTCATCGTGCACACTATTTACTTGAGTAACATGCTGCGCAGTGCAGTGCATCGCCCTCTTATGACAGCAAGTGCTTTGTGCAAGAACAACTCAAAAGTATTATATCTTATCTATTACAATAAATGTCATAACACAATCAATATGAATTGTGCTACTAAAATTCGAATAATAAAGAGGTGTCAATATGAGTGAAAAGTTAGGAGTATTAGCAATCGGGCATGGAAGTAAACTTCCACATAACAAAGAGATCGTTGAAAACGTTGCCAGAAATATCGCAAACAAGCACAAAGATGTTATTGTAAAGGTCGGGTTCATGAACATGAACGAACCAAGTATCGCGGATGCACTTGCATCATTTGCAGGCACAGGTGTTACCACCATTGCAGCAGCTCCGGTATTCCTGGCATCCGGAATTCACATAACAAAGGATATACCAAAAATACTTGGACTTGAAGAAGGCAGCAATAAAACAGTAATCCAGATTGATGGTAAAGACGTTACGATCGTGTACGGAAAGCCCCTTGGCGGTGACGAGTTGATCGCGGACCTTGTGTTCAAAAGAGTACAGGAAGCATTATAATCCGGAACCTGATCATACAAAACACATGGTAGACCAGAAAAAAGTCGCTGTACTTGACTTGACACACGGCGGAATCATCATTGCACAAAAATTGGCAGAATCAGGCTACAATGTCAGCGCTGTTGACACATATAATACTGTAGACCCTGCTATTCTTGATAACCTGCAAGCAAATTTTAACATAAGAATATCAAAAGAACCGATTCCCGTCGATGATCTCGACATGGTTATTGCCCCGGTACATCTTGATCCTGAATATGGGATGCTGCAACAGGCTCGCGATATGGGTAAGGAAATCGTAACCCATCACCGGATTGTTGGTGAGATACTTTCTCGTAATGAAGCTATCGCAGGTTCAAAGATCATAGAGATTACGGGTACAAAAGCAAAAACAAGCACCGCATCTATCCTTGCCGGAATACTGTCACGTAAATTGAGTGTCGTACTTCACACAACGCGCGGGCTTGAACACTGGGAAAACGGCACACCATCCCTGATATACCAGGGATTAAGCATTGCACCCGGGAGTATCCTGCATGCCGTGGAAAAAACCACATCTTATTCATCAAAAAACATTGTGCCGGATGTGTTTATATTTGAAGTGTCAATCGGCGGCACAGGGTATGCGGATATCGGTATTCTGACCACACTTACGCAGGATTACATGATCGCGAATGGCACGGCGTGGGCAAGCAATGCGAAGATGCAGATGCTTGACAATGCGAAATCCGGCAGTACTGTGGTCATAAATTGCACAGACGATGCAGCGACAGGGCACTCCCTCAATAAAATAATCAAGACGATCACCTTTAGCGATTCAAAGGATTGCACAGCAAATGTGAACCTGGCACATAATAAGTATGCAATTAGCATAAATTCCGGCAACATGACTTTAGTTGCTAACACACAATCCGGTTATGACCTAAGATCATATACTACCGCAATGGTTGCTGCTGCAGCTGCGGCACTTGGGATGGGAGTTTTGGCTGATGATATAAGGGATACATTAGCCGACTTTAGGGGTCTTAGCGGCAGAATGGTCACGCAGGTATTTGAGGGTAAGACATTGATCGATAACTCCAACTCAGGAATGAACATCACCTCTGTAAAAAAATCGCTTGTGTATGCACTCAACATAAAGAAAAATGCCAGGATCATCATGGTACTTGGTGAAGAAGCCGCACAGGTGTGTGAAGGTTTGCCACCGGAAGATGTATCCGGATTCCTGAAACTGCAAAAACGAGACATCGATGAACTGGTCCTTGTCGGAGAACGGATGCGTGGGGTCGAACATGAAAATGCACATTATGCTGATTCACTTTCACAGGGACTGTCTGTTGCATCCGGAATTGCCAGTACCGATGACCTGATATTGTCCTGTGTTAAGTGTTTCAGGTAAAAATACGAGTATAATTTAAGAGACTTTTTAATATGCTACGGATAACTGGATCGTAATAAAAAATCACCACGAAGGACACAGGAAATCATTACATTCTTTCCCTGTGTTCTCCGCAGTTTTCCAGACCATTCCAGAATATAACAAAAAGTTTTAATTGAATTAATAGAGTAGAAATAACACGGTGTACCAAAATGAGACGATAACATGGATAAAAATAAAGACAAAGTTAAAGTTAAAAAAGAGATTTCAATCATACATCCGCGTCCGAGTTCAATTGTTGCCGCACTTTATACGTTGCGTGACCTGAATGTTGATGTTGCGATCCTGCACGGACCCCCGGGTTGTTCATTCAAACATGCGAGACTGCTGGAAGAGGACGGGATACATGTAGTCACGACATCACTGGATGAAAACGGTTTCGTATTTGGCGGACATGACGAACTCGTTGCGCTTTTAGAAAAAGTTTCAGAGATGTTTGACCCGAAACTCATTGGTATTGTAGGAACATGCGTGAGCATGATCATCGGGGAAGAACTCCATGATGCAGTGCTGGAAGCAAACCCGGATGTCCCTGTTATTGAAGTGGAAGTACATGCAGGGTATCGCAACAACACCAAAGGCGTGCTGCTGGCACTCGAATCCGCACTGGATTCCGGAATCATTAGTGAGAATGAATTCGATCGCCAGAAAGATTTACTTGAAGAGGCCACAATGGTTGAGAAACGCCATGGTGCAGCAAGTAAAGAATATCTTGCACCATCGCGAGGGGATTTGAAATACAAGATTGCACAACGCATTATCGATCTATTGAAGGAAGGTAAACGCGGAATTGTCATCATGAATGCCAAGAAAGAGACAGGGTACATGTTTGCCGACATCACGGTTGCTGTGAATGAGATCGCAAAACAACTCGGTGTTGGGTCAAATATCATAAACATGGCAAACCTTGATGCAACACTTGGACTTCCACGTGTGCGCCATCATGCGAAGTGTATTATGGATGACCTGGAAGAGCGCGGTATTGTGATCCATGAGAACATAGGTGGACTGGACGAGTACCCGATCGCAGGTAATGTGGCTGGTAAACTTATTGAGGAGAAGTACAGCGATTACGATTTTGCGGTCATAACCGGAGTTCCTCATGCGATTCCAATGGACAGCATTTCAGGAATGGAAATTATATCAGTGACCAATGGGCCGAGACAGGTCTTGCCCCTTAAGGAAATGGGACATAAATATGTGATCGTTGAGATCGACCTGCATCCGAAAACGCTTGGTATCAACCACATAGTGGAATCCGAGTTCGGTGCAACACTGCGTGAAGTCGCAAAGGAAGTGTAAGCAATGGGCGATGATATGAGTAATAATCCGAACGGGCAGAAAAAACCTAAAGTCATAGCAATATATGGCAAAGGCGGTATTGGTAAATCAAGCACGGCATCCAACGTTGCCGCTGCATGTGCGGACGAGGGATACAAGGTAATGATCATCGGCTGTGACCCGAAGAGCGATTCATCTATTACCCTGCTTGGAGGCAAACGTATTCCAACAATTCTTGACCTTATACGAAGCGGTGTTGAGATCACAGAGAATGATGTGGTGTTTGAAGGTTACAACGGCGTTAAATGCGTCGAAGTCGGCGGACCTGAGCCAGGGATCGGATGTGCAGGACGCGGGATCATTGTGGCGATCCAGAAACTCAAGAAGATATCAACGGCGCAGGATATTTGCGATCTTGTTATCTATGATGTGCCCGGGGATATCGTGTGCGGCGGATTTGTAGCACCTATCAGGAAAGGCCTGGTCAGCGAAGCGTATGTGTTGACTTCCGGTGAATATATGCCACTATATGCGGCAAATAATATTTGTCGCGGCCTATCTAAAATAAATACTCCGCTTAGCGGTGTGATATGCAATGCCCGCAATGTCAGCCGTGAAGAAGAGATCGTTAGTAAATTTGCGGAGGAGATAGGGAGCGAACTGATATCGTTCATCCCCAAGGAACAGATCGTCCAGGATTGTGAGCGTGACGGATTTTCAGTTATGGAGAAAGCACCGGATTCCGAAATTGCACAGGTGTACCGCAATCTTGCACGTGCGATAATGTCAAGGAATAGATCCGTAATGGTAAAAGCGCTTGAGGATGAGAGACTGCGCGAACTTACACGGTGATTCGAATCGGTTAATACGGATGTCCCAATATAGAGTGGTTCGCACTCTCGTAATCTATAGTGTTCAATTATAAAAACATCGGACAATGTTCAAAATCATAAAAATATCGGACAATATTGGACGGGATGAACAGGATTGACAGGATATGGGGGCAACATCCTGTAAATCCTGTCAAAAAAGTAAAAAGTAAAAAAGTTAATTATGTTTGCAATATCGATTTATATTTTATCTGGAAATAACATTTTCATGGCCATAGGAGGTCATGAACACTTATGCCACATAACTGGATTATGGGACCGTACCACATGACACAAGCAAAACCGAACCAAAAAGAAAAAACAGCCATTCCGCGCGTGCTGTTGGCAGCAGATCGTTCATCGTCCGGAAAAACAACGATCACTATCGGGTTACTTGCAGCACTCATCACGCGCGGGTATAATGTACAGCCGTTCAAGGTCGGGCTGGACTATATTGATACGAGTTACCATTCCGAGATTACCGGACGGCGCGCCCGTAATATTGATGGGTACCTGATGGATAAAAACGCTGTACTGGATGTTTTTACACATGCATGTGAAGCTGACGGAAGCACAGATATCGCGATAATTGAAGGTGTCCGGGGATTATTTGAGGGTTTTGAAAGTTTCACTGACCTTGGAAGTACTGCGCAGGTGGCAAAGCAACTTGATTGTCCGGTGATATTTATCATTAATGCAAGAAGTATTACGCGCTCTGCTGCGGCTATTGTGAACGGTTACAAAAGTTTTGACACTGATGTCAATATTGCCGGAGTTATCCTGAACAATGTCGGTGGGGGAAGACATGCCAAAAAGGCAAAAGAGGCGATCGAGCATTACACCGGGTTGCCTGTTATAGGAATTATTCCACGAGATAACTCTATGCAAATATCCATGCGGCACCTCGGGCTTGTCCCTGCACTTGAAGGACGACGGCGGGTGGAAGATTTTAATGAGCGGATCGGTGCTATCGAGAATATAATCACAAAGGGAATTGATATAGACAGGCTCATTGAAATTGCAAACAGTGCCAGGCCACTGGAAAAGCCCAAAGAATCGATCTTTGTGCCACGTTCATTTAAAGAAAAGCGTCCGACAATCGGTGTTGCACTGGATGAGGCGTTCAATTTCTATTATCATGATAACATTGAATTACTTGAACTTGCAGGAGCGGATATCAAATACTTCAGCCCGATCCATGATACGCACCTGCCGGATGTGGACGGGCTCTACATCGGCGGTGGTTATCCTGAACTGTTTGCGGCTGAACTGGAAGCGAATGTGTCGATGCGAAACGACATCAAAGAGGCTTCTGCCGCCGGATTGCCAATCTATGCGGAGTGTGGCGGATTGATGTACCTGACCGGAAAACTGACAACAGGTGTTAAAGGCAAGGGAACATATCACATGGCCGACATGCCGGAATCCACGTATGAGATGGTTGGTGCGCTTCCCGGACATAGTCTTATGGGATACACAAGGGTTGTCAGTTACAATATCGGAACACTGGAAATGGACACAGTTATCGGAAAAATCGGCAATTCGTTTAAGGGACATGAATTCCATCATTCAGAGATCGTAGATTTGCCTTCTGATGCCAGGTTTGCGATCAAACTTTCAAGGGGAACAGGTATAATTGATGGCTGGGATGGACTTACGGTGAACAATACTATAGGATCGTATGCTCACCTGCATGGGGTTTCATATAAGGAATTTGCAGAATCCTTTGTGGACTGTGTCAGGGGTTGACTGCTGAATTTCTATATTATTAGGAGATTAAAGTGATCGGAAAATTAAAAAAAGATGTTGTTGTGGCTGATAAACAGGCTATTAACGAATTGTATAATGTAGGTTATTACGGGCGTCCGAAAGGCGATATTCTCGAATTAACACTGATAGAGGCAGCATTTCTAATCTACCGCAACAGGATCGATATTGAGCTGGATGGTAAAACGCTTGATTTTGCCGGTTTCTTTAAGGTAGCATCAATGCGACAGCAAAATTTTGAGTTGAAGTATATTGTCTATAAGGACCTGCGGGAGAGGGGACTCTACGTTCAACCCGGTGTTACTGATTTCAGGATATATCCAAGAGGCGGGCATCCCGGTAAGACGGCTGCAAAGAGTTTTGTGTATGTCCGCACTGAGCGCATTCCAATGCCACTTCGTGATCTGATGAGGTCATTCAATGCGGCTTTAAATGTCCGCAAGCAGATGATCCTCGCTATCGTTGACGAGGAGAGTGATATTACGTTCTATGAGGTAAAGTCCATTGATCCAAAAGGCGAAATGGATAAGATATATCCGGATATCACAGCCTGGGCTACGCTTTTGGAAGAACGCGTGATAATCTGGGATAGCGAAGCATCGAGTACATTGTTTGAGCACGGTTTTTATGGAAAGATGCTTGATGAGAGCAGATTGCAGTTGTCGCTTGTGGAATCTGCTTACCTGCTTGGAAATGGAATAATCAATGTACATGATCGCGAGTCTGATGTTGTTATTGATATTAAGGAGTTCTCAAAACGCGCATCTGCGATAGAGCCTGAATTTTTGAGCAAGTTTAAGGTGTACGAAGACCTGCGAAACCGCGGTCTTGTTCCAAAGACCGGATTCAAGTTCGGAACGCATTTCAGGCTGTACAGCCAGGTCAGGTCACTTGACAGGATGCCACACTCTGAAAACCTTGTCCATACTATCTTACCTGATCACGAATTCGCACTGCCTGTTATGTCAAGGGCTATCAGGGTTGCAAATAGTGTGAGGAAGCATATGGTCTTTGCAGTGCAGGGTGAAAGGAAGATCGAGTATATCGATATTGGCAGGATAAAGATGTGATTGTATGCGGGGACCGGACAGGCAAACCGATTTTTGTATTTATTTAGCGATCTTTGACGCCGAAGCAATACGCCGGAGGCGCGCATTCCCAAACCACTGGCGCAAATGATGACGTTTTCTTGTTGTATATAATCTATAAGATTATGTAGTCCGGGTTAATCCGACCGTAGGAAGGATTTTCTCGTTGTATATAATCTATAGGATTATGTAGTCCGAGTTAATCCGACCGTAGGGAGGATTTTCTCGGTATTTCAACTTATAACCTAAGTATAGAATAACACAGCATAGCGTTTTCATACACCAATGTTATTGAAAATGTTCAGGTTTATTCGACCTAGGTATATTTTTCACAATGTTTAGAATACGCCGCCTGCGGCGGTATTGCTGCGCGTGATCTTGTAATATGGGCTGTGCATCGAAATAATATAGAAACCATTATACAAATACCCTTTTTTTCTCATGCGTGGACAATAGATGTATCAGCAATAAAATATAAACACAGAACGGAATACTTATGGACAAATAAGTAATATTAAAACCCAATGTACTACAACGAAGACTGTATATCAGGTTCAAAAGAACATCTGAAAGATGGAACAATTGACCTGATAATCACAGACCCGCCATTCGCGATCAGTGGAGACAAATTACACAAGCACTACAACCGCGATGAAAAGTATGTAATAGACGGGTATATTGAAATTCCAGTGGACCAATACAGGGATTTTTCAATTGATTGGATCGCCCAGGCACACCGTATTTTAAAAAATGATGGTTCAATGTACATTGTTTCAGGATGGTCTAATCTTTCAGATATCCTTCTTGCCCTTGAACAAAACAAATTTAAGATCATAAACCACATAATCTGGAAATATAACTTCGGTGTTTATACAAAGAAAAAATATGTAACTTCCCATTATCACATATTATATTGCAAAAAGCAAAACAATAAAAAAGTAAAATTCAATACACATTGTCGTTTTGCCCCGTCTGAAAAAACTGAAAATAATGGGTCTGCTTTGTATTCTGACCTGGAAGATGTTTGGATAATTAATAGGGAGTACAAACATGGTAAAACAAAGAACAAGAACCAACTACCAATAAAACTCCTTAAAAAGATGATCTTGTACTCCTCCGATGAAAACGACTTGGTCTGTGACCTCTTTTTGGGGAGTTTTTCAACGGCAAAAGTTGCCAGGGCCCTGAACCGTAACTCAACCGGATTTGAAATTAACTCCGAGGCGTTCAATTACCAGATCAATAAAATTGAAACAATTGAGCGTGGATGCATGTTTAAGGATCTTAAAATCCCGGAAAGGAATGTTTATTTTAACCAGGGCAAACCCTGGTCAGAAAAAGATATTGAAAAATTATTAACACGCTATGGTGCCCTGAAAAAAGAGCGGTATTCAGACAAGGAATCTTTTGAGATATTATCCATGGAATTCGGCAGGGGCAGGTTTTCAATATTAAATATTATTAAAGCGCATAAAATAAAAAATCTTGAAGATGACGGAAAATTAACCGGAAACTGATTCTTGTGTAAAAGAGTGTTCCATCTCACCCCCTGTCTTTCATATCCCCCGGAGGAAGGGGGGGTCTCTAAAATATGTTGCCATTTCCCATATTGGGTCTTGAATTTATTGCCAGTACTTTTATCTTTTTTTTCCTCCTGTTTATTTTTGATGCACTTACTACGGTAGCTGATGTATGCTGACCCCGAGTTAGTAAAGGCAGGAGTCACCATCAAACACATGGAGTTGATCGGCAAGTGAAACGCGCCCTCTTCATCCCACGTACCCACACACCCCGACACGCGGCGAGTTGACCACAGGCAATAGCATTTCTTCTCCGCACTCGTGCACGCTGGCGCATTCATCACAAAGCCACCCTTCGTCCATATACTCACAATATGCGCATATATATGTAGCCGGATTTCCGCAGTTCTCGCATAATATCAACGGAGGATCATTCCTGGCAAGTATCTTGATCGAACTATCGGCATCTTCAATCTGGTATTCTGAAATGACTTTCAGCTCAAGTTGTGTGGTACTTCCAAAGTCATATTCATAATTGAAAGTTGTACCTTGCTCCATAAGTTTATACAAACTGTAGTTCATGCCCAGATCATCAAAATATGCATCAGGCATGGAGTTGTATGTTTTTTGATTTATTGTGAACTTGCTAAGGTGCCCGCAGCACTCAACCCATGTGTCCCTTAGAAAATCATCAATGCGCTTGAGGTACACGTTCGCAGGCACCTCAAAGTATATCCAATATTCATGCAAGGAGATTCCCCTTACAAGGATCATGAACGCTTTCTTTGTGGGTGCCTGTTTGCCGGATGGCGCTGCCTGTTTTTGTTTACACGATTCCAGATGTGCTTTCATTTTAGTCTTGCTGAAACTACTGTTGCAAAGGGAGCAGGTTCCAGAGGTTTGTTTGATTTTTGGTGGAGTCATGTTGTTGTCCTAAGGGTTTTGTGTTATAAGCGTCTTGAAAAAAACCAGTCAATTGTATTGTGACTTCAAGCATAATTGCCAAATTAAGATAGTGTTTTATCTGTCATGACATATTGAAGTACTGGTGGGCGAGTATGTCACGTACTCCTTTGACACCAGTCCACTGGATGTCAGGGTCTTTTTGTGTGATCAATTTACCATCGGTATCTTTGTCGATTGTCTTGAAGTTTTCCCCTATGGCTATCAACATCATAGAGATTGCATCCAGCATGTCCAGCCCGTTAGCGCTGTCAAGGAAATCGTCAGGCGAATTAACTTGCAAAGCGCCGTTCGATTCTTTCTAACGCCTAATCGATCTGCTCAAGTTTTTCCAGTCGCAACGTTGCATCAGACATAGTGTGCTTCCCTGTCGATGCGTTTTTTCAGGTAGTGATTCATGCGACGCCAGTAACGCACCACATCGACATTTGTCTTGAGAATCGTTTCAAGTTCTTCTTTTAAGCTTATTCTTGCAAACATATCGGGTGCCATTTCAACAACGACATCCACATCGCTGCTACCAACCGCTTCATCTCTTGCTACTGAGCCAAAGATTCCCAACCGGGTGACACCATATTGTTCTTCGAACTCCTGCTTATGCTCACGTAAAAGTTTTAGTGCTTGTTCCCGTCTCATATCTATTCACCACTAAGTCATACCAACTAAAAAGTCCACCCTTCTTGTTCCATGAATTTTTCCAGATTGATGCATTGAACAGAAAAGTATTTACAGACATTGGGGATTTTTGCAGAATTATCCCTGAATACTTCAGTGGTTACTACCTGACAATTAAGTACTTTGGCGCGGGCTATTACAAACGGATCTGCAACTGGTTTGCCCTGAAGCCTTTCCTTATTTCGGATCATTGCTTGAAAATGCTTTACTTTGAATATCTCACTTACAAACTGGAATTCTTTAATTGTGGGTTCTAAAAATAATTTATCTTTTTCTTCATTTGCCCAACTTGTCAATGCATCTTCTTGAGACTTGATTTCGTTGTAAACCTCCCTGACTGAAATAAGCTCGCTTTCTAAAACGAGAGCATGAAACTGCTCCCACAATGTAGGAAATCTTGCCGGATAATAATGCCTGAAAAGGTCGATAAAAGGACCGGTGTCAAAAACGTATTTCATGGCACTAGCTCCTGCTTAACAGTTTATCTTCAAATTTGGGCACATTTGATTCTTTTATTCCGAGATAGTCTGACAATTGCGATTTCGAAATAACGCCTTGATAATATTTACTGAACACTGTTTCAATATAGCGGTTCCCCAGATATGTATTTTTATTACTATAATAATCGTCACCTGAACTGGTTTTCTTATTTTTTGGAGATTCAGTTTTCCATTCTCGTACTTTTGATTCGTAGAATGCCTGTCCTATATATCCCAGATCAAGGCATTTGCGAAGAATGACCTCACGACTAACGCTATACTTTTTTGCCAGACTAGCCAGCAATTTGTTGTCTATACTCTTATTGCGTAAGTGTTTTTGAACATCTTCAGAGGGAACCAGAAATTCTCCTGCAAATTTATTACAAAAAATTTCAATATACTTATTGTCTCCACTCATCCCCTGGACAAAATCATCATGTCTTAGATCAACCCCTCCGGTCCTGAACATAATATGTGCAAGCTCATGAAAAAGCGTGAATATCTGACGGCTTTTTGCCTGGCTGTTATTAATATAGATGATTGGATAAACATTGTCATACAAACAGAAGCCTGAAAATTCGTCATCTTTGAATGCATCTTTAAAGATAAAGATTCCATGTTCTTCAAGCAAATTGCGCCAATATTTTAACGCATCTTCATTTGATTTTAATGCATACTGTTCATCAAGACTGCTATCTAAATATTTTCGCACATCTTTCGCCACATTAGACACCGGATCAGAACTTTTGATTTCAAAATCAATGAATATTTTCTGTTTTGCCGGATTCATATTGTCATACAATTCTTTTAGATTTTCCCGAAATACCATTGCCTTACGAATCAGATGGTGCATTGTGGGTTGTATCAGGTCAATTTCCTGATAAGGCAACGTACGAAATGATTGCCCAGGGGTTTCTTCTTCAGGTGGCTCAGGAAAGAAAAACAAAGCCAAAGGCCGTTTGAATATTTTGTAGGCAAGTTTTTCCAGTTGAGGATATGATGGACTTGCATTGCCATTTTCCCAGTCTTGAACTACTGTGGCTGTCACACGTTTACGCTTGATTTTGTCAACAAGACCTTCTATGCTGTACCCGGCCGTTTCCCTTGCCCACCGCATAATATCAGGATTTACAGGAATGGATTCATTCATACACTCACCTCTACAATTTTCATGTTGTCATTGCCGAAAATGTCCACAACCTTGACCGCGAACTTATACCGCTCAGGCTTGCATTCATGGAATGGTGTTTTCAGTTCCAACCCTCGATTTTTCTTAGTGCGGAATGACTGCCATTCGTTTTCAAAGATAAAGTCACCTGTCCAGTATTCTTCTACCTCGTGGTCATCATCGAATAAGAGGAAACGGTATTTGTCAGGCAGGGGTTTCCCTGCTTCGATTAGTTTGACAGCATCTCTTTTTTCGTTGTCGGTCAGGTTCATTTGAGACTCCTGTTTTATGCTGTCTATCTGCTATGGACATGGGTATTTCAAGAGTGGTGAGTTTGTTAGGTATGTAATTGACTGATACTGATGAAATATTTACAACATTATTTTATATAGTACGTACTCTATTTATTTTAAAAGTCGTGTGGGCAATTTATTTTCTTTTATAATGAAACATATGCTAAGTACGCTATAATTAATACCAATGCAAGCGTAAACATTTCAATTCCTTTTCTATAGATGGTCGATTGGATTTTTTTAATTTTATCCTCTTTAGTGAAAATCAAACCTAAGATTGATAACATCACAAATATCCATTGTATGTTTTTTTCAAATGGATTATTTACATGTATTTTAATTTTTTCTTTATCCTGATACCATTTAGTGCCATCTGTGTATGTGAAAACTAAGTAAACATATTGATCTCCATGTGGTGCATTTTCTGCAATATTCATCTTAATATGGATTGGTGCGTAATCATTATTATCCCTTTCTGACAATAGCATCGGTGCTTTGAGTGTTCTTTCCATACTATTTTTATCAACTATAGCCATGAAAGCGCAGTCAGACAATGATATTTCCATGTTTGTTATATCTACAGTATTTAGTTTAAATTGAGCTTCAACCGTACTACTATTTTTACTAACACATACTATCTCACCAGCACATATATGTCCTGGATTATCTGAGTCTAATAACTCAGGAGGAATACGTAATAAAATCTTATTTTCTTTGTAACTATTCAGCCCGTCCAAATATCACCTAAAACATTCAGTTTATTCACTTGACACCACAAATTAAATTCCACTTATGCAACTGGCAGAAAAGGA
>DQIP01000177.1 GCA_020793565.1 Candidatus Methanovorans sp. | reverse complement strand
ATATTGAAATCCTAAGATCTTACGAAAAGGATAAAATTAATTAGCATAAAAATCGGTATGCAGAGAGATTGAGGGTCATATGAACCTATCTTGGGATACTACATATAGGGGGGAATTGCTGATCTGTTCAGGTCCTAACTTAACACCAATGATCAATAATCTAATCTTTCGGTAATGTCCTCTCCACCAAATATTTTTAATGAGATTTTCCCATCTTTTATCTCTAAATATGTATTCGATGGAGTATGGTCTTTCACCCAGGATCCCGCATTAGCGACATTTTCCGTTGTATTTATGAATGGCTCATGAGTATGCCCAAAAATCAGAACTTCTCCTTTTTTAACTGATCTACACGCTTTTTTTTCAATTCTTTCGAACACAATTGCATTCTTTTGTCTTTCCTCTGGTGTTAGTAGCAATGCTCTCAGTTTCCTCATATCTTTTCTTTTATCGAAAAATCCTAAAACCCATCCCAACCGGCTTTTTCCACTATTGAATATCTTCCATGCATTACCAGCAATGTCGCCGAGTTTATCACTACTATAGCATAATGCATCAAAGTAAATTTTGTCTTGATCACAATCAAACTCATACCCGTGCAGGAATTTATATTTGATATCATCCATGGTAAGAAAAAACTCTTCGTGAAAAACGAATTGATAACCATAATCATTCAATTTTAAGATATGGTAGTCATGATTTCCCGCAACATAGTCTACGGTCACGCCTGATTTTTGAATATCTTTAAGTTTGATAAATATATCTGCATTTTCAAGCATAACTCCAACAAGGTCCCTTCTCCACATATCAATAAAATCTCCACAAATCACAATATGATTGAGTTCATCCATTTTACTAAGTTCATCCAAAAATTTATTAAAATCTTTCTTGTTGCAGTTTTTGTATCCTAAATGTACATCCGAAACTACAATTGTGGTCATATTAGCCATCTCCGAATTATGTTTTATACCACTCTCCCCTTATGCCACATCAGCGCGTCATCCCACAACGAATTGCAAAGCATCCACAGGGGAAAGATAGGGGTTAGTGCAAAAGACATTTGGTTATTAGTTGCAGACCTGACACCCATGGTTAAAATATGATGGTATATTATAAGAATATTCATGGATAATAATTTATCTACTTCTTCCAAATCAATTTACACATTAATTTTATGATCAAATTATTCATGGGATAAAAATGAGATTTTTAAATATATTCGGAATAAATATATCTTTGAACAAATATTTCACGCAGAGGACACTCAACTACGCAATGAGTGAGTATCTGCTACGCCTTTTAGGCGTAGGATGCAAAAGACCCTCATTTTTCTCTGCGTACCTCTCGCTATCCACGATTTTCCAGACCATTTCAGAAGATAATAAAAAGTCTCAAATAACCGAGAGAGATAGACTCCATTCCTAAATTTGGTCCACTGTGTGGCCCTGATTCCCCTGTTTTTGCTCTTATTCAATAGTCCCATTTTAGTGAAATCTAGCAGGGCTACGGCTTGAAGGCGTACCACTTCCAGAACGACTATGTGATGTGATGACGGCTTTATATTTCCGTTACCAGAACCATATCCGGATTGGCTGTTCCTCCAGCAATTCCCGTTATGACTTTAAACGTATACAAGCGAAGGCATGTTTTTTTGATATTTCGTAATAATTTAATGACATTACATGCTTTTATTCGTCATATCATAAGGCAAATCAACGACGAGCGACAGTATAGTTTAGACAGCTTGGATATAAACAAAATTATAAAGCGGGAATTGCTGCTGTTCCTCATTAAATCCGTACGATTGAAATCCCATTATGTTTCTGAAAAACGATACCAAAACTGCCTTTTAAGCCATACATAGGGAAAAATCTGCATAAAGCATATTGTTTACAAGGTTTTTATAATGTTTGCCGCACCTGCATGTAGCGATTCAAGGCATTCTTCTTCATCCTCACCCAATGATGATCACAAGCTGTACACAGAAAACTTATTTTGGATGGAATACATGGCTCCGGATACGATATACTGACACCTTCCAGTTACTTGAATGAACCAGGTTTCAGGTATTCAACGAAAAAAGGAGATGGACTGTCCATTACCCCTGCAATCTCCAACAATAAAACAAATACTCCTGCGCATACCCGCAATACTTTCCAAAATACCTGCGCCCCCATTCACCCATCTTATGATTATTCACCCCGCTGCCAAAATATTCATCACTGGCATAGTACTTTTCCACCACCTGCCTGACATGCGTATCCACAGGAAAAGACTCCATCTTATCAAGCGAGAACAAAAGGATACAATCCGCAACCTTCTCACCGATTCCCTCGATTTCCATCAATCTCCCTCTCGCGCCGTGGTAATCCATTTCAAACAACTCATCAAAACAAAACTTCCCATCAGCCACCTGCTGCGCCGCCCCCTGGATCCTTCCGGCGCGAAATCCAAGCCTGCATTCGCATATATCCGATTCATCAGCATCCGCAAGGGAAGCCGCATCAGGAAAACTGTAGTGCTCCTCCGTAATCTTCCTTCCAAACTTCCGGCTTAGCAATGATATCCTCTTTTTGATCGTCGGTATGTTTGATGCCGTTGCGAGCATATATGAGATCATGCACTCCCACGGTTCCTGCCGGATCAGGCGAAGACCGCGATATCTCTTTATCGCCTCCCTGATGTAGCGGTCTTTGCCAATACTGGCCAGTATCTGCGAAAGGTCATCATCCAGCCTGAAATACGCAGCAATGAACTCACGCGGCAGGCAAGAATCAACAAGAACGGTGCCGTTTTCCGTATCCTGCCGCGCGCGGACAACATCCCTGTTTAGCACACCTGTCCACCATTCACTTCCGTCTCCACCACACCCACTCATAATATCGGCCACACTCCTACACTCACTTTCACCCATTCTCTCACTCTCACCCCCACGCTTCCACCTGAAAACCTGCCCGCAGTCAAGCGTGTGGTCAAGATCAATATCTACATCCGAAAAACTATGCATGCATCTTATGCAGTTCGAGTTCTCTTAAAAATGTAGCGGATGAGAACGTATCACCCAGTCCAACTGTTGCTACAGGATCATCAGAAAGAATTGTGGGCAGGAAGTAAAACATATACCCCTTGTATTCACCAGCCACTCCGCTGCCGTATTGTTTTCCGCTGATGTGATCCAGCAATTCCCGCACCTGTTCCTTGCCAAAAACACTTTCATTCAGTGCAGACGCTTCCGCTTCAACAAACTTCCGGCTCACCAGTTTTCCAGACGCTGCAAACGCAGCCGCACATTTCACGCCAAAACCCATTGATCCAAGTTCCAAAACAGGATCTGCAATTGCAATGTCTGCTGCACAAACCTTAAGCACAAACTCCCGCGTGTGTATCATCAACCTCCTTACCCCAAAATCAGATGCACATCGTATTGCGGCGTCTATTACTGAACATGCATCCATCTGCAAAATGCACCGTGCAGGCACACCATGCACACCCGAAAGCATTGCAAGTTCATCCTCGTTCATGCCGATACAATCAACATGGTTCGCCAATTTTGAAAACACGGAATAAGCAATATCCCTGTTCAGAAAATGCCCGAATTCCGCATGGATCCTTAATCTGCTGTTCAATCTCTTCCATGTTTTCACCTGTTCAACTGCCCTGTCGAGCTTTTCAACATACGTAGAGCCGTCAGGATACGTATCCATAAGCATATGGAACCCTGAGAGCAAAACGCCATCCATCTCTTTTATGTGCTCAAGGGCATAGGTTTCAAAATATGGATTTACAGCAAGTTCGATATTTGCACTGTCGTACGTTGCAATGAAGCGGTTTTCCCTTGGCACTGTAATTATCGTATCATCAAGCAAGAACGTCTCGCCTTTCCTGAAATCGAAGACAAAATGCACCAGTTCACCAGAACATCCGGATGCCGGTTCACTGGATTGTGGCAGCATGATTGTTCTCTTTGAAAACAGGGATATTTGTGTTACTGAAGGCATAACTACATTGGGAACAACCAGTTCTGCTCCAATCTCAGACATAACATTTGCCATTATTCCGGCATTGCCACCCATTCTTATTATAGAACGGTCAAAAAATCGATTTTTCAAAAAATCAAAGACAGGCTTTTCATGTATCAGCCATTCAGCCCCGCTTCCGCTTTGCATACACAGAACAAGTCCGGCAACAAAATCTGAAACCGAATTCACCGAATTCGGGGGATATTGGATCTTTGCATTGATCTCGACACTGTCCTGTGACCTGGTAAGATATGATACTTCATCCCCACTGATGCTGTATACCGAATCGATATTAACATTGTATCCACAGAGTATCTTCATCAAAACATGTCTCCTGCCAGTAAGTACTTACCATTGGTCATTTTGCCGGTCTCATCTTCGCCAGCATAGCCACAAAAGCGCCTGCTGAGATCGCATCTCCTATTCCGACTGTCGCAATCGGGTTTTTTACAACTTTTGACGGGACAACAATAACATCATGAGTAGGAGTATGGATGCATCCGTCCACAAAATCATCCATAGAACAGATATCCCTTCTGACCAGGTATTTACCAAGAATTTCAAGTTCCCCGTATCCATCTTTCGAAACGGGAACATCAAGTCCCATTGCAGCGTCATTAAGATGTTCAATAGAACCGTGCGATGCCTGTGCCGCTGCAAGTGTTGATGCAAAAAGCAGTGCAGTCCTGTGTTCTTTCACATTAAGGGGATGGTCTTTTGATACCACACATATATAGAATCCAAGCGAGTGAACATGCACCCGCTCAAGTTTAAGATCATGCAACAGGCGCACTGCTCCTTCATACAGTGCTACGATGGCATTCTCACCTTTACTGATCACAGAATATGCAAGCTCCTCATGCCCGAGTACATTCAATGCATTTGCAACCTCGACAGTATCAAGCCCGAGCGAATGAACATGCCGACAGACAATATCCTTAAGCAGTGTTTTGCGGATGGTTTTGTTCTGGATCGACGTGAACTCCACATGTATGCGTATGTCGGGATTCCCTTCCTTAAGCCGTTCAATAACATTGACAGCACGCTGCACATATTCATGATATGTTGCGCCGTCCTCGTATACCTCCCTGATCATCTGGTATCCTGCAAGGATCGCGCCGTCAACATCCTCTTCAAGTTTTGGGATCTGCTCATATAATTCCCTGCTCATGTCGATGCGTATCCACAGCGGGCGTGATGAGATGATCAAACGGTTGTCCCTCGGGACAACAAAGTGCTCTTCCCCGTACTTGATCTCAAGCCCTTTTGAGAACTCGATTATCCAGTTCACTCTTGGCTTGAATTCCGGGTTGTATGCCTGGCGCGGATGTTTGAGCACCAGTATCCCATCTTCAATTACAGGGTGCATCAGGTTCGGGAGGTCTGCAAAATACTCTGCCTGCTCTTTGGAAAGCCAGGGAACATAGGTAATCACTTTCCTGATACCAAGATGTGCCAGGAGATTGGAAATGATCCCTGCCTGACCGCCCATGCGGGCATCATCGAAAACAAGGTTATCTGTCAGCCATTCATGAATGTCGGAGGTGTATGTCGGGACTTCCGCCGCTTTGCCATCACGCATGGCTATTATCAAACGCGATATAAGATCAACAGGTGATATTATCTCACGTGGGTAATTCACAATCTTTTCCTGAACCTCGCCCAGATCAACAAGTGTTAAAAGTTTAGAAATATCTTTTTCGCTTATGTGCTTTATTGCATCAACATTACTGTTGTATGCAACAAACATGCCATTTACGTTGTCCAGTGATTTCCTTATATCAGAAAAGGCTTCATCATGATGATTTTCCCATTGTGCAAGATGCATAGATTTCCCCTACCTGACTTAATATATGTTCATATAATGTGTTGTGCTATATTATAGTTAAGTACCTAATTTGATAGGTGACTTCGATAGATAACTTCGATAGAAATCATCGATAGAAATCATCGATAGAAATCATCGATAGAAATCATCGATGGAAATCATCGATACTAATCACATTTCATTATTGGAAGGGGTCAATACATCATACAGTGTTTTAATTTTATTCTACTTAAGTATTTTAATCCACAATATTCAGATATAAATGACTGTCAATCCCAGAACATAAACCAAGAGGGCATAAACCCACTTTCCGCCAAACTTTGGCGTTCGTATCGGTGCTAAATTAAAGATAGCCATAAACATCAACATTGTATATATAAGGACTGAAAACATCGACTGGCTGAAAAAACCTTCAAATAAAAAGACAAAAGCAAGAATAATGACATTATTGTCAATTGCCAATCCCATGTATGTCGAATCATCAATCAGGCCGAATATATTGAAATAACTCAACCGTATTGCGCTGGTAGCGACAATCACGAACGCTCCGGGCAGGAACCATATATTGAATTCCCCATAGCTCAAAAGAAAAACAGCTGGACAAATTCCAAAACTTACAATATCGATCAATGAATCAAGCTGTCCTCCGAAAGCTCGATATTCGTCTGTCCGTCCCTTCATCCGGCGGGCAATGATTCCGTCTCCCCAGTCAAAAAGAACAGCCCAGATCATTCCGATTATCGCAAACGAGAAATTCCCTAATATGGCATAGTATATACTAAAGACTGCACATAGCAGTCCTACAAGCGAACAGATATTTGGAAGGTCTCGGGCGAAAGTGATCATCCCGGTCTGATGCGATTGTTGACGTTGCGAATCGTTCATTAAGATACTTCCAAGATATTCGAATCAATGATGTCTGCCAACGCTTCAACTAATTTGCAATTTTCTGTTTCAGTACGGCTGGCAATACGAATATACCGGTTCGAATCAGGTAGAGTTTTGTCCTGGCAGTCTTTTATGTACATGTTATGCTCAATAAACAATCTCCGCGTGACTTCAGTGCTACTTTGTGCGTAATCCGGAAGGCGGCAGAATATAAAGTTTGCATCGGGTTTGTAAGCAGTCATTCCATTAATCGTACACAGGTTTTCATACAGATTGTCCCTGTCTAACTGTACCTGTTTACAGCTTTCGACAAACTCCTGCCTGTAATCGGGCAAGATCCGCAGAAACTCTTCAGCAAATCCGTTTACATTCCATATATGTATACCTTTTCTTACAGCTTCAGCAAATGCTAAATTTGCAGTTAACATATAACCGATCCTGAGACCGCAAATACCGTAGGCTTTGCTCATGCTTTTAAGGATTGCCATATTTGGGTAACGTTCGATTTCATGTTCTAAAGTTGTTTGATCCGGATCATGTGCAAAATCCATGAATGATTCATCAACTATCAGCATGCAGTCATGACTTTCAAGTTTTTGTGCAAGTTTTATCAGATCGGCCTTGGGAACCAGCATGGAGGTTGGATTATTCGGTGATACCACAACCGCAATATCGGCTTTAACCCTGATAGCTTCAGCAGCAAACTTATCTACATCCAATTGAAATGATGGAAATTCAAGGGGATATTCAACTACCCGGCCTTCCGGCGCAGCATTCGCATATTCATTAAAAGAAGGCACCGGAACGATCAATTTATGGACCATACTGCCGGATATAATTTTGATAAGTTCGGCTGCGCCGTTTCCTACAACGATTCGTTCCGCAGGCTGATGGATCAAATCACCTATGAGACCGGCAAGAGCATCCTGTGCAACCGGATAGTTAAGGACAATATCATGAATTTGATCTTTAAAGTTTGTAAAAACTGCCTCTGGCGGGAAATATAAATTGTAAAGATAAGCATGATCTATAAACTCATGACGATAGTAACCACCATGCTGTCCGGTGATGAAATCATATTTTTCAGTTTGAGTCTCATAATTGTACTGTGCCATGTATTTTTCCTCTCGATTTGTTTTTAATTGATACTTCGTTTTCTGGAATGTTACCCTCATGAATCTGCTTTGAACTTACACTTGCACTTACACTTAAAGAATTTGACTTAGGCAATGACTTTAATCTTGAAAGTGGATGAGTTATCTTTTCCCGCCCCATGCTCATAGTATGCTTAAAAATCGGTTTTAATATCCCGGAGGCATGCCGTGGAACATTGGAAAGATTCGTTGTATCATATTCATCTCCCGGAAATAGTTTTTTTGCCTTTGCCAGATCCTCAATTGTGTCAATTTCATACCACGGCTTGTTGTCAAAAGATACAATTTTAAGAGAAAGACTACCCTCTGTTACCATTTCCGCAAATACGATTTCATAATAGTCGTTTACTATGCCGGCTGAAATATACTGGTCCAGTCTTTCTATAATGCTATGCCATGAAGAGAGCGAAAAACTGTAGATATTAACAGTCTTATATCTTATATCATCAAAAGTTCCGGCAATACCATTTTGGAATTTCTTAACATGTTGGGCTTGATCGATTGTGACGGTGGAACCATTCATCCATGGTTGCATGCGTGCAACTGCAATTCTGTCAGGATTACGCATGTCATCCAGAAGAGATACGTCAAAAACAAGATCACTTTCAATCAACATAAACGGCTCATTAATAATTTCACGGGCCATCCAGAGTGAATAGATGTTATTGGTTGTCGCATAAAGTGGGCTGAAAATATAATCGATTTTCATGCCGCAAGCCTGCGTTCCCAGAAACTCACGAATACTTTTTTCCCGATACCCGGTAACAACAACAAGACGTTTGAAGCCTTGCTGACTCAAATTGATGACAAGTCGTTCAAGTATGGATACCTCATGAACCATTGTGAGACATTTCGGTGTGTTTTGTGTCAGGGGGTAAAGACGACTTCCTTTTCCAGCTGCCAATAGTAATGCTGTAGTTACAAGCCCATTACTATGATTGCTGTGGTTAAGATTCATCCTTTTATTAAGTGTCTGTTAATACTTATAGACGTTGGATATTTAACATTCAATAATTCCAAATGTGCCTGCAATATTTCTTTGAATGGTAACGGTGACTTATTTCACCTATATTTTAGTAGTTTTGGCAAATTATTCCAAATTTAGGACTATGTAGAAACTCACTCAAAATCAATATCAGTGGACTGGAATTTTGATTCTGATCCAACATCGTATGAATCTCCACAATCTTTTTAAGTTTTATCATTGTTCGAACATCAGGGAATTTCACAGTGCTGGAACTGGGTATTAGAGTCTCGTATTTTGTGTAAATGTGAACTAAATAATTGTGGGATGAGATGATGTCTGAAAATAATAATGTTGCATCCGAAACGATAAATGGCAACATTGAGAAAAACATTTTTGATTTATTTGGAATGCATAGTAAAAAATCAACCGCAAAGTAAGCAGGGAAAAATATGCACCCTCTGCGTTCTCCGTAGTGAACCTTTTTTACCACAATCCATTTATTTGGAATATATTAAAAAGTTTTTGCGGGCGTAGCAGACACTAACCTATTACATAGTTGAGTGTTCTCCGTGATTTTATATTATATTATATTATACATGACTTTCGGATAAATCAATTTTCCGATCATCCTAAATGCCACAATCTTTATATAAAATACACGCATATTCCATATTAAATGTCAGAAGAAGAAAGAATATGTGGAATTCTAAAAACCATCCAAAATATCAAAGAGTCAAAACTACCTATCACAACATATTTTGAACAGAATTCTGTGCCCTTTTCCCGAGAACAATACTATCGCTATTGCCGGACTCTTCAGAAATCGGGTGAAGACGGCCTTCACGACAAGAGAAAAGATGGAAATTACACGAAACTGACAGGACATATAAAAAAGTACATAATATCCACAGTCAAAGAAAATCAAAGCATATCCTCATCTCAATTACAAAGCAAGATTCTAAATCGGTTCGATGTAAAAATATCCAAATCCAGTTTGAGTACCTTCAGAGCATCTGCCTCTTTAACAAGAATAGCCACACCCAAAAAAGAGAAATACAAACACCAGAAATCCGGTGGAGGCAATATCCTCACATGTTTAGCCTTCTTCACTGGCATCATCGAGATATACACCAAAACAATACTCGAACGAGTAAACGAGATTCGGCAATCTCCATTATTCGAGCAGAATATAAATATCGGCGAAGATCATCCAGATATCCGCTCGTATGGGAAATTCACCACAGAGTACAACCAGTTGAAATCTGTACGAGAAAACCGTTTCAAATCAATCGATGAAAAAATTCAGTGGAAGAATTTTTCAGCAATGAATATCTTTAAAATGTCTGAAAAGACAATTTCCCGATATAATCTGGCTCTGCTGTGCATGCCCCTTGTTACATCGAACGGAAAAACAAGCAGGGTGAACCGGGTAAAAGGAAATGATTTAGGCTTCCTCTGTGATTACAATTACAAAGACGAATCGCTCAATAGATATATTGGAGAATTAAAATATCTTAAAATATCTGATCAGTTGATCTCCGCAATCGCGAAATTCTGGATCGATTTCTGGCGAGATGAATCAGAAGAAGAAACTTATTTCGCATGTTATTACATTGATGGTAATACGAAGGCATTGTGGTCCTCAAATAGGTGCTATAAGGGTAGAGTAACAATGCTCGGCCGTGTTATGAATTGTCTCGAAAACGTGTTCATCCATGATAGTAAGGGGCATCCACTCTATTTTCAAACCTTTCATGGACATGTTGATCTTGGCAAACATGCATTGAACATGTTTACAAAATTAACGAAATGTTTGGACGATCCATCCGCTCATGTCAATGTTAAGCGAATATTGGTAATGGATGGGGGAGCTAATGGCGTAAATACACTTAGAGCCTTCAGCGACACTGATGAATATTTTATCACTATTCTCGATGATAACCAGATAAAAGCAAGGAAATTCAAGCACATCCGGGAGGAAACGAGATATAAATACGGGAATGCAGAGCTTATAGATTGTAAAATTGAATTATTGGATTCATTAGAGAAAGGCCATATCTATGAGTGCCGTGCAGTGATTATAATGTGGGATAATGGCAAGAAATCGGTCCTGATTACAGACATATCTCATGATTTATTGAATGCAAGTGAAATTACTAAGAAATATTTTGACCGCTGGCCGATGCAGGAAAAAGAGTTCCGAGACGCGAAGAGTGGGGTGAATATTCATCGAATTGTGGGTTATGGAAAGAAAATAGAGAATTATGACAAAATGGATGAAAAACACAGCGAACTATGCAAGATAATAACACAACTCAAATCACAGTTGAAAGTCCCTTTGATGGAAATCGAAGAGATAGATGAGCAGCTTGTCGATTTATACCGACAGGAAAGAGTGCTTCGTGAAAGATCAAAGATTATTAAAGGGAATAGAGTTTTGGACGAGGCAGACTCAATTAAATTGGGAGATTGTGAAACACGAATTAATAAGCACTTGCGTAAGCAGAAGGCAATTGAGAAGGAAAATAAAGATGATTTTAAGAGATTAAAGAGATCTTTAAAGGAAGAAAAACGGATCAGGGGTAAGGATAAAGTGTATAGAATCGATACTGAACTGGACCAGATCATGACATGTTTCAAAATGTCGTTTGTGAATCTGTGCAGTCTGTTTTTGACAAAATGTATGAACCATGAAAGATTTGAATTACAGACACTGTTTGAATCGATTTTTCAGCTTGGTGGTGAAGCTTTTATTAGTGATAAGAAGAAAATAATTGAATTGGAGATGAATCCAAAAGAGCCAAAGTTGATGGACAAACTTAATAAAGGTCTTGCTGTTTTAAATACAATGGATATTCATGATTTTAATGGGCGCTTTGTAAAGTTTAATTTGTGAATTTTGTGGCATTTAGGTTGATAGTATATATTAAATCTCCGAAAGTCATGTATTAGGAAATATCCCTTATTATGGAGCAACGGGCATTCAAGGTTACGTTGATGACTATATATTTAATGAAGATTTACTTCTTGTAGGCGAGGATGGTGCTGACTGGTCACCCTTTGGTAAAACTGCATATATCATTAGAGGAAAATCTTGGGTTAATAATCATGCCCATGTATTAAGAGCAATAAAAATCAATTTGTATTATTTAAAGGAATATTTAGTTACATCCGATTTAAGAAAATATGTGAATGGTTCTACACGAGGTAAATTGAATTTAAATGCCCTCGAAAAAATTCCGATCTTACATCCTGAATATACGGAGCAAAGTAAAATTGCTAAAATTATTTCTACATGGGACAAGGCAATCGAGCTTAAAGAAAAACTAATTGAAGAGAAAAGGGAGTTTAAAATAGGGTTAATGCAGAAACTTCTTAAAGGAGAAATGAGATCTCCCGAGTTTGCTGGTGACTGGAAGAAAGTCGTAATAGGGGATATTTTTGAAGAAGTGAAAAGAATTAATGATGATATATCTATGGATTTAGACATATTGACTATTTCAGCCAAGCATGGGTTTTTGTCTCAAAAAGATAAATTCAGCAAAATAATTGCGGGCAGTAGTTTGAAAAAATACACTCATTTACTACAAAATGAATTTGCTTATAATAAGGGGAACTCAAAAACAGCACCATTTGGCTGTATATTCAAATTAGACATAAAAGAGGGATTGGTGCCTTTTGTGTATATCTGTTTTCGCCCAACTCAAACGATTGACGTAGATTTTTTTGACTTTTATTTTAAACACGGACTTTTAGATCGTCAATTAAAACGAATTATTACTTCTGGGGCGCGAAGTGATGGTCTTTTAAATGTGTCCAAGAATCATTTTTTCAATATAAAAATATCCCTTCCTTCAATTGAAGAACAGAAAAAGATAGGTTTAACATTAAAATTAATTCAAAATGAAATTGATTATTTAGTGGATGAACTAACCCAACTCAAAGAGCAGAAAAAAGGTCTTATGCAGTTGCTTCTTACAGGCATCGTGAGAGTGGAGGTCGATTAAAATGGCAAACGTTTATGATTACAACGAACAAAACATTTCCCAGAAACCTGCAATGGAGGTATTGAATAATCTGGGCTATGACATAATCGCTCCAAAAGATGCGGAAGATATGAGAGGCAACTTGTACAATGTGCTTCTAAATCCAATACTGAAAAAACAGCTTGAAAAACTCAACTCTTTCGAGTACAAAAGCGAAGAACTCAAGTTCAGTAACAAAAACATTGAGCAGGCTATCAGGGATCTTGATGAAGGTTTGACAAACGGCTTGGTTAAGACAAATGAGAAAATTTACGATACTCTCATGCTTGGCCGCTCATATCAAGAGACTCTTTCCGATGGCACGATCAGGTCGTTTACAATCAAATTTATTGACTGGGAAAATATCGAAAACAATGTTTTTCATGTTGTTGAGGAGTTCTCTGTTGAAAGGGAAAACGCAAAAGGCCATGCAAGACCGGATATTGTTTTATTTGTCAATGGAATCCCTCTGGGAGTAATCGAATGTAAGAGAGCATCTGTTTCTATGGAGCAGGGAATCTCTCAGATGATAAGAAACCAGTGGAAAGATTACATACCTCAATTGTTCAAGTTTGCCCAGGTTGTAAT
>DQIP01000231.1 GCA_020793565.1 Candidatus Methanovorans sp. | reverse complement strand
GCTTCATTTTGTTCTAAATAATGGAATCTTGCATTGTTTTGTTGTTTTATCTTATTATAATCTTTGCCACCCCATGTGTTCATTTTCAATTCATTGGGTTCACCTTCCAATTCATTGGGTTCACCTTTCAAGTGATCACCTTTCTTGAATGTTTCTGCATTGTAAGCAGGGCATACCAAAACGTTTTGTAGATATTTATCATGTTTTTCAGCGGCTGGTTCCGACCTGTTGTTGAATCCCATTCAAGATCGCAATCTTGAGTCATTACGATGGCATACGGCAGAGTTATCTTAGTAATTTTATATTCCACATCCCAATCAATAGCATCTATATCTCGAAGTATATCTCCTTGGCAGATTCGTTTCGAAGTATGCGTAACGTACATTAAATCAATCTTGCTTAGAGGCATATCCCAAAACCGTTCTTTTTACTTTCGTCCTCTCATATTTTTCAAAATCAATATCTATATTGAAAGGATACGCCTCTTCTTTTTTTTTGGTCATTGGTGCAAACGTTCTTGCCTCGCCAAAGTAATCACCGATTTTGTTATAAGACATTCTTTTCATCTCCAATATTCTTATAAGTTCTCTGTATAAGTGCTCTGCTCATATAAGTTTTTAATTTCATCATGGAGTATACGAATTTGACTAATGATGGACGAAATGTCAATTTCATCATCTGAATAACAATCATAATCGAGTACAAATTCCTTCTTTGCTATTGGATTTGGATACTCGCTATTAAACCACCCATACTGGAATCGGACATGATAATCAGATTTATTTAATTCTATGACCCCAACAGACCTTGATAGTTCACTTCGATTTTCGATGAAATTAAGACTACAAATAAGTGGTTCCTTAATAAGATTAGTCCAATCAAATGGACTCCCTTCTTTAATAATTATCTGATTTATATAACGAAGTCCTATCTTCGATACTTTTATAGATTGGGTCTGCTCTCCCAAATTTTGAATTACTTTTTGTACAAGCCTTTTGAACTCTTCATAATTATTATATTCCTTGAGGTCAAAAATAATTGCACTTGGTTCCAAAACCAATGAGTTATTTGTGGTATTATTGCGAAATGAAAATGATTTATACCGCCTTTCCTTTGTGGTTTTTTGAGCTTGATCAATAGTCATTTCTACAGATACTATATCTCGAGTTTCGAACTCTGGAAGAATATCTGAAACATCTTTCGTTATGTCCTCCAATACCTGCTGAGAACGGTCTATTTCACTTAGAAAGTCCAACCTTAATATTACTTGCTTTAAAAAATTGTCTGGCATATCATCCCTCTGTGTTAGCTTAACGTATTATTAGATATTACGTATATACCTATCTATCTAATCTCAATAATCAGATACAAATCCACTTCCTCCTCTTATTGTTTTATACAAAATTGTTTTTCTGGTTCAAAATATTTCAACGGATGCGCAAGAACGAGCATGAGTCAACGACCTCGGATTGCTTCGCAAAATCCGAGGCATCCCAGTTGATGCTCATGTTTTTTACATTAATGCCGGTTTACACAGTCTTATTATTTTAATTAAGGTGCAAGATTGTGATTTAAAGGAGGGCAGAAATTGAACGCATAAATATAATGCTAATACAATTAAAATTATTTTGTCAAATTGTTGTAATTTTTCTCTTGTCCAATTAATTCCTGTAACTTTTTTGCTTTTGATAAATTGCTTTCAGCAGCTAATTCTCCAGAGATTATTTTTAAAATTTCAAATAATATTTTTTGTTCTAATAATTCTGTTGCTACTTTGAAAGAACCCATTATTCCCGAAGTAATGGAATGCATTTCTTTTTCATCAAAAATTTCATTAAGAATGGATTGAATATACTCATCTTTATGCCAAGATTTAATATCATTATTTTTTCTTCCTTCTATCAATAAAATTGAAACGCGACTAACTAAAATTGTGTATATTTTAAATAAACTCCAAAGATGCTCCCCCAGAAATGGCCTGAAATTTTCAACACTTTCAATAATCGGGCCTATTTCTTCAACGATTTTCTCAAATGAAAGAGAATTGAGTTTAATCATAACCGGATTCTTTTTATCAATTGTATTGTATTCGCTTTCTAATAATACATCAAAAAAGAATGAGGGAAAACTTCCTAAATTCCTTGTTTTTAATATATTGTCCCACAGTGTTTGAACAGCTTTAATTCTGTCTGATTGGGAAAATTGATGACTGGATGAATATGAATTTAAAATTGCTGTAAAAATAGAGTGTTCACGAGTAATTTCAGCACGTAATTGTTCTAATTTTTCCTCTTGTTCTCCACTCCATTTAATTTTCAATTTATCAGCCATTCTTTCTGCAAAAAATTTTCCCACAAATACTGAGATACCTACTGTTAATACGGCCCAGCCACCTAAATAAGTAATTATTTCTAAAACTTCCATATTATAATACCTATAAATTAACAGATTAAATAATATTGCAATTTAAATGATTCATGCGCTTAATTTTTGGATTTGAAGAAATTGTTTTGGATTGATAATAATTTAACCGAGCAAAAATTCCCCCTCCTCTGCAGTCACTATACCCCGGACTTAAGTCCAAGGCCTGTATATGACATCTCATCTTTGCGATTTTTAATCTTGTCCGTCAATAAACATCTCAACAATTTAATCAACACCCAAATAAGTAAACATTATTATATGACTCATAAAAGATATAGTTTTGGCATTCACGGTTTTGTGTGAAAAATCTCATGTGTAGAGAGATATATAATCCGACTTTTACCTAAAAGCATATCCAAAGAAAAAGGCTTTATAAGATTAAATTGAGCAAATAGTATATTTTAATTCTATTCACAATAAAGAGGCTTGAGAAATGGAATCCACAAAGATCATACTTGATGAAAATGAAATGCCAAAAAAATGGTACAATATAGTAGCGGACCTGCCAACGCCGCTTGAACCGCCACTAAATCCTGCTACCAATGAGCCGATCAGTCCCGATGAACTGGCACCTCTTTTCCCGCAGGCATTGATCGAACAGGAAATGTCCTCTGAGCGTTACATTGACATCCCTGATGAGATAAGGGACATCTACAGGTTATGGAGACCCTCACCTGTCTATCGGGCACACAGGCTTGAAAAGATACTCGGCACACCGGCAAAGATATATTATAAACATGAAGGTGTAAGCCCGGCTGGCAGCCACAAGCCAAACACATCCATTGCACAGGCATACTATAACATGAAAGAAGGTGTTGAGAGGATCACCACCGAAACAGGTGCAGGACAGTGGGGAAGCGCACTTTCACTTGCATGTAACTACTTTGACATGGAGTGTAAGGTCTACATGGTACGTTCAAGTTTTGAGCAGAAACCATACCGCAAATCACTCATCAACCTGTGGGGTGCGACAGTAGTACCATCACCAAGTCCCGATACCCAGTTTGGAAGAAAGATCCGTGAAGAGTTCCCTGACACATCCGGAAGTCTTGGAATTGCGATCAGTGAAGCGATCGAGGATGCTGCACTCAATGAAAACACAAAATACTCACTTGGTAGTGTACTGAACCATGTTATGATGCACCAGACGGTCATAGGTCTTGAAGCACAGTTGCAACTTGAAAAAGTTAATGAATATCCTGATGTGGTCATTGGCTGCTGCGGCGGCGGAAGTAACCTTGCAGGATTGAGTTTCCCATACATAAAAGATAAAATCGATGGGAAACACAATGCGGAAATAATAGCAGTCGAGCCATCAGCATGCCCTACACTTACAAAAGGTAAATTCGAATATGACTTTGGTGACACCGCAGAAATGACACCACTGCTTAAAATGTACACACTCGGACATTCATTTATCCCACCGGCAATACATGCAGGAGGACTCAGGTATCACGGTGAATCACCAATAATCAGTAACCTCTATGCTGACGGATTCATCAGTGCTGAATCATATCACCAGATAGAAGTATTTGATGCAGCAGTAACCTTTGCAAGAAGTGAAGGAATAGTGCCTGCACCTGAATCAGCACATGCCATAAAATCCACGATCGAATATGCACTCAAATGCAAACAAACAGGGGAAGAAAAGACAATTCTCTTTGGCCTGAGCGGTCATGGACACTTTGACATGGCATCGTATGACAAGTACTTCAACAAAGAACTGAGTAACGAATAAATAATATATCCAATGCACGCATTTTGCGTGCATCATCTTTTTCTATTACTGTATCTCTTTATTGCGATTGGAACTTATCCATATAATTGACATATGCTCTCATATATTCCGCATGCGGCCAGATGAGCGGAATTGTCACGTATGCCAGGCCGTCCTTCCATTTCGGATGGTTGCGGGTATTTTCGATCATCGTCAATTTACTGTCCCTGAGTATCTTTGCGTTGCTATAATCTTCCAGCCACATCTCGAATCTCTCAATCGTCGAAATGTGTTCCGGAAGCAGGTAATTGTGTGCCATGTCAACCACCCAGCCAAGATACATCTCTGCCATATCCTGATTATCAACTGTAATATAGTGGTTTGCGAGCTGGCACGTAAAATGGCACCACGGACCATACCCGCCATTGTTCCGGCCCCACAGTTCAGGATAACGGTTCAATCCACCGATCTCCTTATCCCAGAGTTGTTCATGTATCCTCTTGACAGTAGCCAGGTTCTTAACATCATGTTCATTGATCAGTCCAAAATACGCAGGAGAATATTCCACAGCATCAACATCGATCACAGCAGAGGCAAAAGCATCATATCCGATCGGGTTGCTGCTTTTATCCTTTACCCGAATGCATTTAATGAAAGACCGTCTTCTGGGGCTGTACATGCGTGTCAGTATAGCATTTTTTATCGTATCGGCTTCAGATTCCCATTTGGACACATCTTTATCAATAGCATGTCCCATCTTAACAGCAGCAAAAATTCCGGCACAACATGCTGAATTCGCATATATCTCAAATCCGTGTTCGTATGCAGGATACTCATGGATGCTATTTACAGTGTGTATTAGGTCAACCTCTTCATTCTTATTTATAAGTATAAACTCAACAGCCTTTTCTATTGTGTCCCAGTGTTTCAGCACAAACTCCTTATCCGCCATCTCTTCAAAAAATGAGCCACCTGTCGCTTCGAAATACTTTCCAAGCGCAAAAATGACCAAACCATTACCATCGATCTGCAGATCCTTATAACTGGCATCATTCCCGTCAACATCATACCGCTGCGAGAACTCACCTGAAGGTTTTTGGGCATGGAGCATAAAGTCCAGTCCTTTCTTAGCTTCATCCATGAGTCCTCCGGCAATTGCACCCAGAATATCGATCGAGTGATCCCTTGGATAAATAAAAGGATATCTTGTACCCGGAGGACTTGCGTAAAAACCTCCATTTTCATGCTGGTTATTTTTCAATATCTTGACGCTGTTTTCATATAATTTGAGTGCTTCAATCTGATTCAAATAACTCACTCCTTGGGATCCTCTATCTTGAATACACAAACGGATTTTTCCAAAACCTTATCGACATCGTCCCTGGACATACCTGCTTTTTCTATTGCTTTGTCATTGTATACGATCGTTTTTGTAAGCGGTGACCTGCAACCAAGGTGCAGCATTTTGCTGCCTGCCATCTCAGCCCTTTGCTTCCTGTAACTATTGTGAAGTATGCAAAATATATTCGATATCGCAGGAAATTCCCAACCCCTGCCAGATTCCTCTCTCATTTTATTTGTGTGTTTGATAATATCCATGAATTGGGGTGGACGTTCTCCACTTATTTCCACAAACTCGATCAGTTCATTCGCAAATGGGCAGATGGGCATATAATTAATACTATTTTCCCTGGCACCTTCAATACCCGGACCTTCCCGCTCACCCAATTTTTTACCTATCGACAGGATCCACCTGTCGGTTTTTTCCGGACCGACCATGTCCACAAGTTCCACGATTCCCATCAAAAATGCTTTTGGCATCAGACTGCTAAGTCGTATCATTTTACTACCCCTTGTTCCAAAATTACAGCGATCTATAAATTAAGTGTTAAGTTGTTTAAAGTTGTTGATTCGTTCTGGGACGAGAGTATATCATGAATTATTTAAGGTTGATTGTCGTATTCACATCTATATTTTATAATGAATCTGACAAAATTTTCACGTAGTATATAATCCATGAGATTATGTAGTTCAAGTTAATCCGACCGCAGGGTGGATATTTTCGTAGTATATCAGTGACTGTCCAATAATTAAATAATGTTGGCAAGAGGTTTATACGATTCACCACATTGCAGATACAAAAAGTTATAAACTATTATACTACTCGAAAATTGAAATACATAAATTCTTAAAATCAATAACTTTATACATGCGCAGGCAGTCTGTTGAATAGACCATTAAATGAGTGATGAATATGAAATATAATCAAATTATATGTGGTATACCATGAGTAAAAAATTCGACTACGCTGAACTTGGATTGAAGTGCGGGCTTGAAATTCACCAGCAATTGGACTCAAAAGAGAAAATGTTCTGTAAATGTCCAACAAAGATACGCAACACCGATGAGTCGAACTTTGAATTCTTCAGGTACCTGCGCCCGACAGCAAGCGAAATGGGCGAGACTGACCGTGCGGCATTGGAGCAGACAAAGGTAAAACGCAAGTATGTTTACAAAGCGTATGATACAACCTGTCTTGTTGAAAATGATGATGAGCCGCCGCGAGAGTTGAACAGGGAAGCCCTTGATATTGCACTATCCATTACTAAACTTTTTAATATGCACCCGGTTGACCAATTGCACATGATGCGAAAGATCGTGGTTGATGGGTCCAACACATCCGGGTTCCAGAGAACAGCATTCCTTGCCAATGGCGGCTACCTTGGGACATCAGAAGGTAACGTTGGTGTGGATGTCCTGTGCCTTGAAGAAGAGGCTGCCCAGAAGATCGAAGAAATCGGGGATTCGGTTTTTTATTCACTTGATCGCCTTGGAATTCCTCTTGTCGAGATCGGGACTGCGCCGGATATAATATCTCCTGCACATGCAAAAGAGACTGCGAAGCAGATCGGGATGCTTTTGCGCTCAACAGGTAAGGTCAAACGTGGACTTGGTACCATCAGGCAGGATGTCAATATTTCCATAGCAAAAGGTGCCCGCGTTGAGGTTAAAGGTGTGCAGGCACTTGACCTTATCGAGACCATTGTTGAAAATGAGGTTGAGCGGCAAGCAAATCTCCTTGTGATCAAGGGTGAACTTGTCCGGAGGGGCGCATCCGTGTGCAATAAGATATTCGATGTTACGGGTATTTTTGGAAATACACAATCAAAAGTCATCAAAAAGTCACTAAAGAACGGCAAGGTGCTTGCAGTGCTTCTTCCTGGATTTGAAGGACTTATTGGCAGGGAGATCCAGTCCGGACGCCGGCTTGGAACCGAATTTTCAGATCGTGCAAAAACATCTGGTGTTGGCGGCATATTCCATACTGATGAACTGCCGGACTATGGCATAACTAAAGAGGAAGTTGTGTCACTTCGCGATGCAGTCGGTGCGCATGAGGGAGATGCGGTTGTCATGGTTGCTGACAGGGAAAAACGTGCGCGTGGTGCGATGGAGGCTGTTATCATACGCGCAGAAGAATCACTTGAAATTGTGCCAGAGGAAACGCGCCGCGCACTTCCTGATGGTAACACTGCATATATGCGTCCACTTCCCGGTGCTGCAAGAATGTATCCTGAAACAGACGTACCCCAGATTGAGATATCTGCTGAGTACTTTGGATCGATCGAGTTGCCAGAACTCCTGACGGAACGGGCAAAGCGGTTTACAAAGGAGTTTGGCTTAAATAACGAATTCGCAGATAAGATCGTATATTCAAGAGACCTGCCATTGTTTGAGGATCTTATCGCACGTTTTGCAGATGATCCAAATGTCAGTGCTACCCTGATAGTTCGTACATTGACCGGCACAGTTCCCGAACTAAAACGCGATGGTGTGGCAGTTGAGCGTATAATGTATAAACATTTTATGCACATATTCGATCTGGTTTCCAGTGGTAGTGTGGCAAAAGAGGGAATTGGCAAGTTATTGCGGGCATTTTCAGGTGATCCGTCCATGAGTGCAGAAGATGCCATCTCCAGCCTGGGACTTGTTGGGATCGATACTGCACAGATCGAGACGTTTATAGAGGGTGTTGTCAAAGACCGGCAGGACTTTGTTAAGGAAAAAGGCATGGCTGCAGTAGGACCTTTGATGGGTGTTGTCATGGGAGAGTTCCGGGGCAAGGTTGATGGCAAAGTATTGAGTGAGGTATTAAATCGAAAAATCAATGATTTTCTTGTTGTATATAATTTGTAAAATTATGTAGTCCGAGTAAATCCGACCGTAGGAAGGATTTTCTTGTTGTATATAATTTGTAAAATTATGTAGTCCGAGTAAATCCGAGCATAGCGAGGATTTTCTCGTTGTATATGAAATATAACTTTTTCACATAATGTTAAAATTGTGACTATATTTAAGGAAATGATATCATGTTAAAAAAAGTAGTGTTGGCGTATTCAGGTGGATTGGACACATCCATATGCATTCCAATCCTAAAAGAGGAATATGGCTGCGACGAGGTTATTACAGTTGCAGTGGATGTGGGACAACCACGTGAGGATGTTGCTAAAGCAGAAGAGAAAGCAAGGAATATAAGCGACATGCATTATACTCTGGATGTCCGGGATGAATTTGTGCAGGATTATATATTTCCGCTTATAAAGGCAAACGGGGATTATGAAGGATACGTGATGGGTACATCCATTGCACGTCCATTGATTGCCAAAAAAGTTGTAGAGATCGCAGAAAAAGAAGGTGCAAGTGCGCTTGCACATGGTTGCACTGGAAAAGGCAATGACCAGCTACGTTTTGAGGCAGTGTTCAGGCTTACGGATATGGATGTATTCGCACCCATGCGGGATATGAATTTGACTCGCGAGTGGGAGATCCAATATGCCAGGGAACATAACATTCCTGTGTCTGTGACAACAGCTAAACCCTGGAGTGTGGATGAGAACATCTGGAGCCGGAGTATTGAAGGTGGTAAACTGGAAGATCCGGGGTACATTCCTCCTGAAGAGATATATGAGTGGACAGTATCACCGGAAAGTGGACCAGCTGCACAGACATTGGTGATCGGGTTTGAAAATGGTGTCCCGGTGTCAATTGATGGTGAAAATCTTGGTGGGGTCGAGTTGATCGATAAATTAAATACGATCGCAGGTTCTCACGGGGTTGGACGCACTGATATGATCGAAGATCGCGTGCTTGGATTAAAAGCGCGCGAGAATTATGAACATCCTGCAGCAACAGTCCTGCTGGCTGTCCACAGGGACCTGGAAAAATTGGTACTTACCCGTGCCGAACTTAAGTTTAAGGCAATGGTTGATGCACAGTGGTCGGAACTTGCATATTATGGGCTTGTGGACGAGCCCCTGTATGCTGACCTCAATGTATTCATCGATAAGACGCAGGAGCGTGTAACCGGCACAGTGACAGTTAAATTATACAAAGGCAGCGTAAGCATACTTGCACGCACATCGCCATATGCCCTGTATTCAGAGGAACTTGTCTCATTTGATACTGCATCCATTGACCAAAAGGACGCAGAAGGATTTGCCAAGTATCATGGATTCCAGGCAAGGATGTACAGGCGTTTTGTTGAAAAATAATGGTGTATGTGGTTGTATGCGTGGTGCATACAACTGGTTTAAGATATAATTAAAACTCAGATAGGACCTGCATAATATGCAGGTCATCCATTTTACAGTTAAAAATTATTAACAATAAATATACATAATTCCCGGTTTCCCCTCAAAATCAGTACATTAATTGGTCGAAATTTGCTAAATGAAATATTTACAGTCATTTTCCATGTGATCCCTGTAATTGTCAAAATCGTTGGTGAATTTTTTGGTAATTTTGTTAGACTGATCACTGAGCAACTAGTGTCATGTCAACAATACAAAGTTGCTAAACGGAAGGGGTCAAGGCATGTGAAAAACGGCGCGACCATACGCGCTTAAGCGCGGCACGTTCCAATACCATAAATATGGGATACAATACTGTTATCAAGCGGTGTCGTATTTGCATATCTTAGAATTGTATGATTGGATTGTGGATTTTGCAGTAGTGAAATGTCCCACCTATAATGAAAACTGGTGCTCCGGTCTCTTCAGTTTCAGCAAAATAATATGACACTTGATAAATCATTTATACAAATACCATAATCCCATAGCTTATATACTATATAAAAATCAATGTCCTAACCAATCAAAACCTTTTATTATAAAAAGAGACTTCAAGAATAACAACTTTCAACTTACAAAAATATTTGGCACATACAAATATCCAATCATATTATAAGACCGGAGTGATCAATGCATCTCATAATAGCAGAAAAACATATTGCAGCAAAGCGAATTGCTGCTATTCTCGCACCAAAGAAACCAAAACAGGTTCGCGTTAGCGGAGTGGATACCTATGAATATGGCATTGATGCCGGGAAAACGATCTTTATGGGGCTTAGCGGTCACATAGTTGGAGTTGATTTTCCAAAAACATATAACAACTGGCAGAAAGTTGATGCGAGACTGCTAATCGATGCAGAGATCATTTCAACGCCTACCCAGGTAAAGATCGTCTCCGCCCTTAAGAAACTCGGAAAAATTGCCACGAAAATCACGATCGCTACTGACTACGATCGGGAAGGGGAACTTATCGGTGCCGAAGCCCTTGAGATAATACAAAAGGTGAACCCTGATGTTTCGTACGACCGTGTGCATTACAGTGCGATCACTCCAAAAGCGATCAATGAAGCGTTTGCAAATCCTGTGTCAGTTGACTTCGATCTTGCCGACGCAGGTCATTCAAGACAGGTCATTGACCTGATATGGGGTGCTGCCCTTACCCGATATGTATCCATATCAGCAGGGCGACTTGGAAGAATGTTCCTTTCAGTCGGCAGGGTACAGTCACCAACACTTACAATAATAGTAGATAGGGAAAAAGAGCGGGATGCGTTTATTTCAAAACCTTACTGGGAAATATTTGCAACTCTTTCAGACCAGAACGGAGAAACATTCCTTGTACAACACAAGACCAGCCGATTCTGGGATCAGCAGGAAGCAGATTCCATACTGGCAAAACTCGACATTGGTAATGATGCAGTCATATCAAGCGTTGTGAAATCAAAAAAGATCGACAAGGTGCCCACACCGTTCAACACAACTGAATTTATCGGCGCTGCAAGTTCAATTGGTTTTTCGGCTGCAAATTCCATGAGAATTGCCGAATTTCTTTATACAAGCGGTTTTATTTCATATCCAAGAACAGATAACACAGTATATCCGGAATCAGTTGACATGCGTGCGCAGATCGAACTGTTCAAAGCAAGTTCATTCAAGCAGTACGCAGAACAACTTCTCAAAAATAAAAAACTAGTCCCAACGCGCGGGAAAAAGGAAACGACAGACCACCCTCCAATATTTCCTGCTTCACTTGCAAATAAATCCGAACTCAAAGAGGATGAATGGAAAGTATATGAGCTAATTGTAAGACGATTCTTTGCAACCTTTGCAGATCCGGCAGAATGGGAAACCATGCGCGTCAAATTTGATATCAATGGCGAGCAATTCAAGGTAAACGGTGCTCGCCTTACAGTGCCAGGGTGGAGATGGTACTATCCATACAATGCACCTGAAGACAGGCTTTTGCCGGTGCTTCAAGAAGGAGATCGATTAACTGTTCGGGAGACCGAGATGATCGATAAGGAGACAAAACCACCTTCAAGATATGGACAGGGGCGTCTGATACGTATCATGGATGAACTTGGACTTGGCACAAAGGCAACCCGACATGACATCATAAGCAAATTATACTCAAGAGCTTATGTTCACGGGAATCCGCTACAACCAACCAAGACCGCATACGCGGTCGTTGAAGCACTTGGTGAATATGCCTCTACCATCACAAAACCTGATATGACCAGTAAACTTGAAGAAGATATGGACCGGATAGCAGTTGGGAGTGTCAAGGAAGATGACGTGATCAAAGAATCAAGAGAAATGCTTGATTCAGTCTTTTCGGAACTCGAAAAGAACAAGGATAACATCTCTGAATCACTACGGACCGGACTTCGGGAAGATAAGGTCGTCGGCACCTGCAAAAAATGTGGCTCACAACTTATGGTTCGCAGGTCAAAAAGAGGGTCACGCTTTATCGGATGTGAAGGCTATCCTGATTGCAATTTCTCACTTCCGCTTCCAAAGAGCGGACAGGTTATTGTGACTGACAAGCTGTGCGAAGAACACGGACTCTACCATATACGCATTATCACACCCGGCAGGCGTCCATGGAACCTTGGATGTCCGAATTGTAATTTCATTGAATGGCAGGCTTCACAAGAAGCCGAGAAAGCTAAACGACCAAAGACGCCACGTCCGGATAGAATTGCTGATATCACAGGCATCGGTAAAGTTACAGTACAAAAACTCTCAGGTGCCGGCATTGTGAATGTGGATGAACTGATCGAAGCTGATGCGTTCGAATTGTCAAAGACAACTGGTATTAGTATTAAGAAGATCAAGGGCTGGCAGGATTCCATATTGTAGACTAAAATTAAAGTTAAAACTGAAAATCATATGTTGGAGGTTATGAGCATGAAAATTCAATTCAAAGGTGGGTGTCAGGAAGTCGGGCGCTCAGCAGTCTTTCTGGACGAAAAGATACTGATCGATTACGGAATGAAACCGGGAGAGTCACCACTCTATCCACTAAACGGAATGCATCCGAAAACCGTATTGGTATCACATGGTCACCTTGACCACTGCGGTGCGGTCCCGAATCTTATGGACATTGATCCTGAAATCTACATGACGCCTCCGACAGCTGATTTTGCAAACATGCTTGCAAAGGATACGCTCAAGATCGCACAGGCAAACGGTGTATATGCACCATACAACAGTGAAGACCTGCGCAAGTTTGTGCAGCGGACAACTAAAGTTGATACAGGTGTTCAATTCACCACACAGGGATATAATGTTGAGTTCTACGATGCCGGTCATATTCCAGGAGCAGTATCCATTCATATTGAATCAAAAAACAAAGAGAGTTTATTTTACACCGGGGATATCAGTACAACAAATACAAGATTAGTGTCATCTGCAGGAGATTTTCCAACCGCAGATACGCTTGTGATCGAAAGTACGTATTTTGGTGAAGAACATCCTGCCAGAAAGGAAGTAGAGTCTGCTTTTATGGATTCGCTCCATGAGACACTTGATATCGGCGGTACTGTTATAATACCTGCTTTTGCGATCGGGCGAACGCAGGAGATATTGATGTTGCTGGATGCACATGGGATACATCCTTATGTTGATGGAATGGGTACTATGGCATACAAACTTATGATGCAACATCCTGATTACCTGCGAAATCACACACATCTTAAAAAGGCATACAAGAATGCATTTATTGTAAAAGGAAGAAAACGGGAGTCCATACCCCTGGATTCTTCTGTCATCATCACGACAGCAGGAATGCTGAACGGGGGACCTGTGCTTCATTATATAAACAAGTTGTACAATGACCCGAAGTCAAAGATCATGCTTTCAGGATATCAGGTAGAAGGTACGAACGGAAGGATGGCTGTTGATAATGGGATCATCGATAACGACGGGATCATCCAGCATCTTCGTACAAAGGTCGAGCAGTATGATTTCTCGGCTCACTGCGGTGATAGGGAACTGAAGGATATTGTGAAAGAATTCTGCGACACTGGTACAGAAAACGTCTTTGTGATGCACGGTGACAATACGGAAATGTTTGCAGAATGGATCAGACAAGAAATCGGTGTGGAAGCACATGCGCCTGCCAATGGTGATGAGTTTGTCCTGTGATCATCTTTTTGGTACATTTGTTGTTGATTTTAATACGAGTTAATAATCCCCGCAGGTGTTGTATTCCTCCGTTACCGATAGGTATACTAATCCTCGTCAGTTTTTTGTAACTCTTGGTTATCAATTAACCTTCATGCATCGGTTTTATTACAAGATAACTGTGAATTATACTTGCGGAGTAGTATAACAGCCTAATAGGTGCCATAGGATCATTAGGTGCATAGGATCTTAGGTGCTTATGATCCAACTTAATCAGGAAAACGTGTCTAAAATATATGCCAATAATAGGTTAATCAAAATTATTATACCCCAAATCTCTGCTGCGGTTGGTTATATCGTCGCAACGTTTGACCTAATATATGATATTTGTTTAGCAATTTTTGACGCCGAAGCAATCCGCATCGGGCGGTGCATTCCCAAATCACTGGCGCGAACGAGTCCGAGTTAATCCGACCGTAGGGAGAATTTTCTCGTAGTATATAATTTATAGGATTATATAGTTCGAGTTAATCTGAGCGTCAGCGAAGATTTTCTCGTCAAAGTGTTATTATTAGTTTCATATCCGCCCTACACACCAATGTTATTGAAAATGTTCAATTTTATTCGACCGGGGTATATTTTTCATGATGTCTGGATTACGCCGCCTGCGGCGGTATTGCTGTGCGGGGTTTTGCAATATAAATTATGCATATACATTTTATCAAAACCATCTAAACAAACACAATATGCTTATATTCCAATCAACTATATGCCATCCTTGATTCCTGAAACTACATCATCAACATCCATTTCGATACCATATTTCCTTTTGAAAAAGGCAAGCACGTTGAAGACATCCCTCTTTAACAGTTCATCCGCCTGCGGATGATCTAGATTTACATACTGCGGCCAGTCAATAAATTGTACGCCACACTCGTATACAAAAATATTATACTCGCTCAGGTCAGCATGTATGACACCAAGTGAATATGTCATCCTGATCTGGGAAATGATCTCATGCAGGAACCATTCAGGTTTAAGAAGTCTGGTTTTGGCAAGTAGGCTACCTTTTGCAATTGCCATAACAAGAGCATGCCTGTTATGGTCGATAGGTTTTGGGATCGATACTTCCGGATAGAGCATTTCCATGATCTCATATTCACGCTTTGCTGACAGGCGTGCTGCATATATCCACGAGAAATGTTCCTTGTCTGCAAGATGTTCACGAATTCTTTTTACCTGTGTAAAACTTGTTCTTCCTTCCCTGTGGAATTTTATAATAACAGGTGTCATTTTACCCATGGCAAGTTCTGGCTCTTTTATAGCCTCATACACTACTGATTCTTTGCCAACCCCGATCTCATCCCCGATCGCACTGATCGTGCCCCGTTTTACTAAAGTGTTCAATGCAAGTGCATCGTAGCCATCGAAATATATCTGGTAGCCTTCATATGGCAAAATCGTGCGAATGACCAGATTGTCTTTCATGAGCAAACGAAACTTGTTCTGTAGTGCACCATACGGATATTTTGTGAATTTTTGCACTTCTTCCACAGGCACCCATTCAAAGTTCTTCATCCCGAGCTCTATACCGGTCAGTACCCTGAAGTCCTTATTGTCAAGTTTTTTAAATGTCCTGATTACGTTAGCGATCATTGCCTGCAATAAGTATTGAAATTAAAGATAGTTTGTGGTTGGGCTCTGTGTATAATGTAGAATTATGACCCGACCTTATAAAAATATTCAGGATTTTTTTCCACAGGACGTACTTTATGCATAAAGCCCTCGATGAAATTTGGGTAAGGGTTAGTAACCACCTCAGGATTCAAAGCAAGAAATCGTTAGATATGAGTACATTGGTATTCGGTTAACCCATGTTCTCCAGTATCACTCCTAAATTCACCATTTTCCATCCTAAATAATCTCTTCTAACGTCCACTCCTCTCGATTTTTACTAAATCGACATTTTGTTAACTTTTTTAGATGTGAGGCAGAATCCAAAGCCGTGAACTTTATATGATAGTTATAACATATAAAATAAATCATTGGAGAGAGCTGAAATTGAAAAGTTGGGCTTGAAAGGATATATATCCCAGATACTGAAACTCATGCCCATAACGGATGCGCAAAAAAACATTTTGGATGCATTCGATTGCAAATATTTACTATACTCCCATTTGACCCATAGGTCTCCACACTTGCCGTAATTCATCACATTCATTAATCTTCCTCCTCATTTAAAATATTTATGTATTCTTCTACAAGAGACCTACTCATCTCTAATACTTGGGCAATTTCATCACTGTTCATGGTCTTGCTTAGTTTTTCCACCTTCTTATATGCCTTAATATACCGGTCACATGCTTGTTCCGTGTGATTTGTCATCCTTGAAATATCAGGAGTCTGATATCCATTCTTGTACAATTTGAGGATAATTTTCTTGTGAGTAATTGCACGTCCAATATCATGAATAATTCCCCGAGTGGGCAACACTTCACCTGTTCGTTTCATGTAATTCCTTGCGTAGCGACTTATGGTGTTTATAGTGGAATGAAGCAGAAATGCCACATCATCATGCGTAATTAGTACATCTTGTTCATATGCCTCCTTAAACAGCCTCGCAACCTTCATTTCTTTGATCTCTTTACCAGTGTGTCCAGCATTCTTCATATCTATATCATCTTTAGAGATTAACGTCAGAACAACCGGCGTGAGTGGAGTATTTTTGCTATTTTTACCATAATTCGGTTTTTCCAGAATTTTAACTCCAAACCACATTATCTGTCCTACGTCCAATTGCCATGGTTCTCGATAGCATTTTTCCACCAAATCAACAAGATCAGAAACAAACAGGTTCTGTATTTTCTCGCCAGTTATGAACTGGTAATCTTTCTGGATCAAAGTAAGAATCGAACCCTGCAGAGAGTTAGTTACCTTTGCCTCAATCATAGGGGGAACCTTCATTTCTTTGATCCTCCTGAATTGTTTATGAGAGTTGGTTCCTTGTTTATTTCGTGTGTCGTTTTTTTTCGGAATATATTCCTAAGTTGAGTTAGTCGCTCCTGATAATCAGGCGTAGAATAGATTTCAATCAGGTCTTTGTATTCCTGAATTGTCTTGTCTGAAAGTCCGGTGATGATCCTGAGTTCTGTGTCATTGAAACCTTCGTCTGTTAGTACAAGCATTCTGCTAAAATCTTTTACGTACCGCATGATAGCTGCACCGGTATGTTTGGTATTTCTCTCGATCTCGGTATATTCATAACCTTTGAGATAGAGTTCCAGTATCCGCTTTTTGTGGCTCACTCCTGGACCGATGTCTTTCCATTTTCCTCTGGTTGGTATCAACTTGTCCTTGTTTTCCAACTCTGTTATATGTCGCATAATGGTCTTTGTGCTTTCACCGAGAAGGATGGCCATATCTGCCTGCGTCAGTAGAGTACCCTGTACATATGCTTCGTTACTTAGGCGGGTGATTCGCTTATCTAACAGATCCTGCTGGTTCTTGACTGTGCAATCGTCTCCTTCGTAAAGGGTTAGCCTAACTGGAATTAAGTGCATTTCTTCTACTGGTACACCAGGGGGAACATCTCTGGAAACGGCGGAGAAGATAATCTGACCTTCTTTTCGTTGGCTGCTAAAATACAGGTCGAAATAAGAGTTAAAGAGCTCTGACAGTGTTCGACAGATTATACGGGGGAATGAATAGTCTCGCCGTATCTCATTATAAATCTGTGTTTGAATTCGACGATTAAAGGTTGATAGATATTCTTTCGAGATTTCCAGGGACATTGTTATCACCGATGCTGTTTTGGTGACAAGGTAGGTTAACCTATAGGTCAAATGGGAGTATTTGGGAATGAACAATTACTTGAAATCGATAGGGTAAGATGGTGTAGAACATATTCAAAAATGGGTGCGGTCTAATGATAGCTATTTTATTTCATACTGACGAAGATGGGGGTTAAGAGAAAAATCGTGCTAAATAGCATACATCCATTGAACTGATCCAAAACTCCTTAACCGAACACCAATGGATATAAGCATAATGAAGGCTTTATTTTATTAATGGGGATATTTAGTTCGGGAGGCTAAAATTGAATTATGTGGAGGTCGGGGCGGTAGCATGGATGTGGTTCTGCCATACTATTTGTTTGTCACTGAGACACAGAGGGCGCTGAGATGACGGGACAGGCTGAAAAAATAAATATCTCCAGAGATGGTATAGAAATTGCATACAGAAGATTCTTATCCGATAGCGCAGTGGGATTCATCATTACAGGCTGTCCCAAAACCCACCTCAATTGAATAATTATTATTTCTAATTATTATTTTTTATAGGATATCATTTATAGAATTATATAGTCCAAATTAATTCGACCGTAGCGAGAATTTTCTCATTGCAAGCCTGAACAAGTTGGTTACATCAACTATAGCATAATTGGGAGTGCTCTCGGAAATTCAATGGGATAAAATACGATTTAAAACCAAATGAGATGTGCGGAAAGTAAGATTCAATTGATCGCATTTTCCTGCTCGATCTCTTCAACATCATACTCATCAAGTATCTCACCTACAATCTCTTCTAAAATATCTTCGATCGCTACAATGCCTATGACCTTTTTGTTTTTGTCAACAACAATTGCTATCTGCATCTTTCTTGTCTGCAGTTCCCGAAAGATCGAGGCTATCTTTCGCCTTGCCCCTACGATTAAAATCGGGCGCAGAATATCTTTTACGATTTTCGTGGCAAGTTCGGTGTCACTGAATCTCAGCAGGTCTTTTGCGAATATCATTCCAATGACGTTGTCCGGATTACCTTCCCATACAGGAAGCCTTGAATGGCCGGACTGGTTGCATTTTTCAAGCGCTTTATTCAAGACACTCTGATTTTCGATACATTCCAGGTCGCTGCGAGGAGTCATGATGTCTTCTGCGTATTCGTCAGTAAATTCAAAGATATTCTGGATATATTCCCTTTCATGCCGTTCAAAAACACCTTCTTCCACACCTACCTTCATCAGGAGTTTGATCTGTTCCTCTGTGATGAACGGGTTCTTTATCTTTTCCTTGACCCCCAATATACGGAAAATGATGTGTGTGATCCCTGCAAATACGGCAACTACAGGATACATGACCTTTGTTAAAATCAGCAGGAGTTTTGCGATCCTGAGTGAATATGTATCTGCATGTTTTGCAGCAAACGTTTTTGGTACGATCTCACCAAAAACCAGTATGACGATTGTCATAAGTCCTGTTGCGATAGCGATGCCGGCGTTCCCGAAATACTCAAGCACAATGGCTGTCACAAGTACGGACGATGCAACGTTTACGATATTATTCCCCACAAGTATTGTGGTGATAAAGATCTCCGGATGCTGCAATTCCTCATGGATTATCTTAGCATTCCGATTTCCTTCTTCAGACAAGTGCAACATTTTTATCCTGTTTACTGATATAAATGCGGTCTCAGCCGATGAAAAAAATGCAGAGAGTGTAACAAGAATGATTACAATAAAAAATTCGATTATGGATATTTCATCAACCATTTTAGTTTAAGCTCCAGATATACTATGCACTGGTGGTAAAATACTTTTTTGCCTGGGTGATCGGGGGTTAAATTCCTGTTCAAGATGGAAAATTTCGCATATGAGTTTGTACAAGCCCGCACAAATGATGGCACCTGTTCTGTAAAAAGAGTGTTGGATCAGCCTATATGATATTTTTGAAACACTTTCACCCCGCTTGGCTCGAGATTATATAATTGCAGATGCTTCTACTATAAAATGAACGAACACTACCTGACACTCACCGAACGCATGCGTATACTTTCACAGGGCACAAAATACGATAGTTGCAACCAGAGCGCAGTGTGCCACGCTTTTGGACCCGACGGTCGTTGTATCCAGCTCTACAAGACACTGCTCACAAATTCATGCACGGGAGAGTGTGCCTATTGTCCAAACCGCAGCGGGCGCGATACGGTGCGTGCAAGCCTGACACCGGAGGAAATTGTAAAAATAACATGGTCATTCTACCGCAAGAACGCTATCGAGGGCTTATTCCTCTCATCAGGCATTATCGGTGATGCAGAAAAAACAGCCGAGCGGCAGCTTGAGGTAGTAAGGCTTCTGCGCGGGCAGGGATTTACAGGATATATTCATACGAGGGTGATGCCCGGCACCCCGAAATATCTTCTTGAGGAGATCGCAGGCCATGCTAACAAGTTCGGGGTGAATGCAGAGACCACGAGTTCTGTCAACTATTCCGAGATATGTCCTAACTTCGATTACAATAATGACATCCTGACCCGCCTGAAATGGACGCGCGACCTGATCAAGAAACAAAGACGTAAGGCTGGATATGGCGGTCGCATTGTAGGTGCGAACGATACGCAGTTCGTTGTGGGGGCAGCCGGTGAGCCTGACAGGGAAATAATCAGTACCGTACACAAGTTCATGGATAGGTATGCACTCCGCCGTCCGTATTTTATGAGTTTTGATCCTGTGCCGGATACACCCCTGCAAAACGGCATTCCTTCACCGAAATGGCGCGAGAACAGACTGTACCAGGCATCGTTCCTGATGAAAGATTATGGCATGAAGGCATCGGATTTCGATGTGATATTCAATGATAACGGTTTTCTTGCAAATGACGATCCAAAAATGCGTCTTGCGTATGCGCACCCGGATCATTTCCCGATGGACATAAACACGGCGGCGCGTGATGAGTTGCTCATGGTGCCCGGTATCGGTCCTGTAAGCGCGAATCGCATCATGCAGGCGCGTCCGGTCGCATCGGAACAGGAACTTGTACGTATGGGTGTTGTGATCTCACGCGCCCGTCCGTTCATTGAGATCAACGGCAGCAAGCAGACTAATTTATATTCATTTCAAGCACTGGAGACCGGCTCATGATAATAGCGTTCAAGACAGATGTAGACGGGGTACTTCTTGCATGTTCTGCCTTTAAAGAGCATCACGATGCCGAACTTGTCTTTGCGAAAGATATGCGTGAACTGGAACAAAAACTCTCTTTTACCGGAACAGAAGACAGGGTCGTAAGGCTTGGTTTCACTCCGGTCAGGGACACGGGAAAATTGGTTCTGGAAGTACTTGGTAAACGCCCTGCAAGGATGTCACGCACCGATACAAGACCTGTGCAGTATATCGATCTTGTACTGCGGCACAGTAAGGCGGATCCGGCTGAACTTGTGCAATTGATCGTCTCATGCAACGGCAGTGCAGAACATCTCTATACCGCAAAGACGAAAGTTGCACGCAGGTATTACAACTATATGCGCGATGTCACCCGTGCGTGGCAGAGAATGTGCATGTTCGCGCGCCCGGGTTTTGTCAACGGTATCCTCACAGTCGAGATCGATTCGGTTCACGATATTGCCGATATCTTTTGCAGGTGGCTGGCTAAAAAGAACCCTGATGTCCCCGTTGCTGTCATATCCGGCAATGATGCATGGGTCGGTAATGGGGAACTGGTTGGTCTTGACCACTTCACAAAGATGGCGGCAGCGTTTGTGAAAAGTCTGCATGCACCAACGTCACCAAATGACGACGAGTTAGCTGATATCGATGAACTCTGGGATGTGTTCTATAATTCCCAGATGATCGAAAGTCGCAGGAATCGTAATCTTGCAAAGAAGATGCAGCCAAAAAGTTCTGCCGGCATGAGCAAGATGGCTAAGGCGGACAGGTACAAGGTCGAGCGAGGGATATCAAATTGCACGCTGGAGATGTTTTTCGATGACAGATGCGAGGTGGATGCATGAAAACCCTGCAGGATATTCCGCGCATCGGGGAGAAGATGGCACAGCGTTTCATCTGCCATTTCGGGAGCGAGGAGGCTGCGCTTGGTGCAATACTTGATGGAGATATTGCCAGCATATCAGAAGTTGAAGGAATTGGCCAGAGGTATGCGATATCCCTTGTGCACGAGGTACGCGCAAAGGTGGAAGGAGTATCGATATCCGATTTCCTGAAAACAAAAGAGTCCGTGGACATCTATGAACGGCTGCTAGACCTCATAAAACAGTTCGCACACACACGGTATGCAAAGGATAAACTTCATATATATATCCCCTATCCCGCAGCCAAAATTGACAGGATAGAATCCGTGCGCGAGTCAGTATCATACTATATGGACACTGCAAGATTGCTCAGGGATAATAGCGACTTCCTGGATCTTCTTTCCGGCATTCGTCCCCTTAATCTCAAGTACGATCCACCCAGGATACGCGAGCGTGCGATCATCACTGCCAACCATGAGGAATTCGAGTATGCGCGCCAGAGGTTTGGCAGTGCCATTGATGTGCAGATGATAAGTACGCCTTCTGAATTTGTGGATGTGGCGCGTGGTTATTCGCATGTCATTGCATCAGGTGATGGTTTCCTTGGATTCGATTTTCCGGAAGATATTGAACCTGAATATGTATCCGACCTGGAAAGGCTTGAAGACTGGCAGGTAGTTCCTGAGCAGGTGATAGGCTTTTTTGCAAAGAATCTTGCAACCATCGAATGCTCGATTGCAGTTACACAGGCGATACGCGAAACCGGTGTCATGTTCTTTGAACAAATTGACGATAAAGAACTTGGTGAACTTGGACAGGCACTTGCAATGATCGATGAAACCGGGGATGTGAAAGCCGGATATGATCCGGACATTGACAGGTCGAATTCTATTATTGAAAACATGGATGCCTGTATTTCTAATGCTGTGCATGACGCTAATACCAGGCTGGACAGGTGCCTGACAGAAAGCAAACTGACCATCAGCGGTCAGGATATGCTTAAGGTGATGAGCGGGGATGTGGAATTAAAAGAGATGCTTGGGAAGGAAGTGTCCAACTCATACCGCACTGTTACCAGGGAGACAAAAGAGCGGATATCAAGTGAACTCGGACTCCGCAAAAAAGAGATGCTGATAGCAGAGTCATTGTTCCCTGATGAGATCGTACATCCTGTGGAAGTAGACCGAAACCAGGCAAATGCACTAAAACAGCACGTAATGCATAATATCCGGAAAATGAAGATCGAACACAAACGGAACATATCAAAAACCCTGCACGGATACCGCGATATTGTGCGGGATATGGTTCGCAAGGTACTTGATTTTGATGTCGGGTTTGCGATTGGCTGTTTTGCACATGAGTATGGTCTTACGATGCCGGAGTTGATCGACAAGGCAGGGATCGGGTTTGTGAAGGGAGAGAACCTGTTCTTAAGATCGCGGAATGGTGAAGTTACTCCGATAGATTACTCGCTTGGCGATACGGTTCACAGCCCTGAGGACAAAAGCAGGGTTGTGCTGCTCAGTGGTGTGAATTCAGGAGGCAAGACCTCAATGCTTGAACTGCTTGCACAATGTATCATTCTCGCTCACATGGGATTCCCGACACCTGCAAAGTCACTTCATACCAGGGTGTCGGACGGGTTTTACTATTTTGCAAAATCGAAAGGAACACTGGATGCAGGTGCATTTGAGACCACTCTCAAGGATTTCTCAGTGGTTGCGGATGATTCGGGCAAGGTGGTCCTGGTGGATGAACTGGAATCCATAACCGAGCCCGGCGCGTCTGCCAGGATCATTGCAGGCATTCTCGAAGTCCTGTCAGAGAACAGGAACAGCATGGCTGTGTTCGTGTCACACCTGCCGGAGTTGATACTGGAAAACACGGAGTGCAGTGTCAGGGTGGACGGGATCGAAGCAAGCGGGCTTGATCCTGACCTGAACCTGATCGTAGAGCGGACCCCGCGCTACAATTGTATTGCAAAAAGCACGCCCGAGTTGATAGTTGAGCGTTTGTCGAGGAAAACAGATGGAGATGAACAGGCGTTCTATGAGAGGTTGAGGGCAAAGTTTTAGTGGTTATTTTAACTGGATAGTTGATTGTGGGTGTTAAAAAAAGTGTTATGTTTGGGGGTTTTTTGTAATATAAGGTAACTCACAAATAATAATTTACCCATTTTCCCTCTCTTGATTCACATACTAATATTTTCATCAAGTGACAACTCGTAGAAATACTAGAGTCCCATATACCAATATTTGGGTAATATTTGGAAATTTTTTACTACAAACCATCCCATAACGGATTCAATGAATCATGAGGGATGGTTTGCAAGATGAAAATAAGTGAGATAGCAGAGGACATAAAGTCGATCATTAAGAGTGCGGCGAACAAAATGAGCGCTGCTAATAGAAGAGAATACATTGGCGAGGTTACCATTAAATTACTGGACAGTAATGCTCGTAAAGCAGAAAGTGAATTTGGTTGGGGCAGAGAAACGGTTAAGACGGGTATGGCCGAGTTAATTACTTGTATAAGATGTCTAAATAATTTTTCTGCTCGTGGCAACAAGAAGACCGAGGAAAAAATGCCTGAACTCGTCGATGATATACGATCAATAGTTAATCCGAAAAGTCAGGCCGACCCAAAATTTCAGACGCCTTTTTTGTATACAAGGATAACGGCAAAAACAGTCCGTCAAACCCTGATTGACGAAAAGGGGTACACAAATGACGAACTACCCTGTGAAAATACGATGGGGAATATTCTAAAGAGAATGGGGTATAATTTGAAGCGGATTCAGAAGACCAAACCGCTCAAAAAGATTCCTGAAACTGATGAGATTTTTAAAAACGTTGATGCAATCAATCGTTATGTAGATGACAATCCAGATGTACTGAGGATTTCAATTGATACAAAAGCTAAAGTAAACGTAGGAGAGTTCTCCAGAGGTGGAAAAACGAGAGAAAAAGAACCAGAGGGGGCTTTAGATCATGATATGGATCCAGATCTCAAAATGGTTCCTTTTGGAATATTTGAACCATCGAATGATCACATATCGATCGTATTCGGAACATCAAATGAGACCACTGACTTTATAGCAGATAGTTTGGAACTATGGTGGGAGGAAAATAAAAAACGTCACAGCCATATTAAAGAGTTGGTCATAAATCTGGACAATGGACCCCATATAAACAGCCATAGAACTCAATTCATCAAAAGGATAATTGAATTTGCTGATAAAACAGGTTTAAAAATCAGGTTGGTTTATTATCCACCTTACCACAGCAAATATAACCCGATTGAACGATGTTGGGGGGTTTTAGAGATGCATTGGAATGGCACACTTTTGTCTTCCATTTATAAAGTCATCGGATGGGCTGAAACTATGACATGGAATGGTGTATACCCCGTCGTTCATCTTGTCGATAAAGTTTACCAGAAAGGGGTTAAATTAACAAAAGAAGCAATGAAAATCTGCGAAGAGAGAATTGAAAGATTGGAAAATTTACCAAAGTGGGATGTAACTATAAACCCCATATTTGGGTAAATTATTTATTGGGAAATCCCTTAGTTACGGGAACTTCCTTAACATTCATAAAATCTTCCAGACCCCAATATTGTTTTGCATCTCGAAAGTTAAACTCAATCTGAAAACGTAGTTTATAATAATCGACTAACTTGTCATAGGCCAAATTCAGATTACTGCTGAACAAAATCACATGCTTCCGTGCATGTGTTTTGAGATTGGTTTTAACGATAATAACCACATTTAGCTTTTTAGCAAAAAGCTTGTGCAGCATAGCCATTTGATAAATCTCTATTTGAACTGACTTTTCAGTAGTGGTTTCTTTCAAATATTTGGATGGGATGCAGTTATAGTCAATTTTATCACCATATTTTCTACGTGCACCACGCCCATGATATGTGCCTTTATACGGGAAATAGAGTGCAGAATTATATTGTAATTTTGAAATAATGTGCAATTTGCATTGTCTAACCATTTGTAAAGCATTATTATGCCCAAATGCACCATCAAGTACAATATATGTGATCGGAATGGTGGAACCAATTAACTTCAACACTCCCTTAAGAATACTCTGAATTGTGCATAGATATGATGATAGTTCGACATCCTCTTTGTTTTTATTTGTACTGCCTTTTGGCCTACCTCTCCCTCTTTTTGTAGAGGATTCACTTTTATTTCGCTTATTTTTACGATCTTCTGCAGTAATTGCGTTTTTTGTCGTTTTTTTTATCTTCAGTATGAGTCATTTGTTGAGTCATTAATGGGTAAGAGGTTCGTTGCTTTGTGCTTATCAATGATAATGTGAAAAAATCTAAACCTGGAACCGTTTTTCCATAGATGGATGAAAAAAATCGATTGAGGCCATATGTAGTCTTTCCGGCTTTTGTCACAACTGTTTCATCGCCGGCTAGAATAAATGTGTCATCTGCATCCAAAAAACATTGGCTGATCAAGCGCCAATGAATTTTTTCCCATGGGATCTTGGTATTGAAGAAACGTTGAACCGTGCGGTAACTGCCGCCCTCATTAGTCCAACGTGATATCCCAAGCATGGTTATTCGCCCTGTCATGGTTAACATGGCTGTTACGATTGTTTTCAAACGGTTCAATGTCGTTGTGTCTAAGCAACTATTTAAACACGATAAAATAGTCAAAGTGTCAAACATGGTACCTCTTTAACATAACATATTTAAGTTATTTTTTCAAATAATTTGTTAGTACATATCTCGTTAAAAATTATTTCCCATTAAGCGTATTAGGGTGCTTGCTTCAGCTTTAACATAATCCTCCAGACGTGCATTTCAGAATGCTCAACACCAAATTGCTCTTTGATCAGCTTGCGAACTTCTTTTAATTTCCAGTCATCTTTGTGTTTGAGTAGGTTTTTTAAGATCTCGATTTCCTCTTCGCTAAGTTTTGGTTTTGGACCTCCGTTGAAGGTTGGAACAAGTCCGTCATATCCTGATTTGTTCCACCGTTTGAGCCATTCATAAGCAGTCGGCATGGTAATCCCGAGCTTTTCACTTGCTTCTTCTATAACGCATCCCTGATAGAGAAATCGTATGAAGTAAAGCCTTTTCAGTACACGAAGTTCCTTTTCTTTTCCTTTGATCGTTTTTTCCAAATCGTTCAAACTTATTTGTTTGGCAATTTGATATATCCTATTCCGACCCATAGAAATATGTATGCACCCATATGTTAAAACAGTTTGGTTATTGGATGGATGAATCACTGGATTTTGACAAAGTGCTGGAATGGCTATGTCACAAAAACTATATTATATCCACATCAAATGTGGCGAAGGTATTGATCTGAAGAGAATATTTTAAAAGTTGTTTCTGACGAAGAGAGGGCAATAATTGGTGCGGTAGCACGCGTTTTACCCAAGGCCGTCCATTCATTCTGTGTTTTTCATCAATTGGAAAATGTTGCTAAAAAATATCGTGAGGAGTTTGACAGTATTGAAAATATTCCGTTACAGGAAGTAGAGTTGTATGAACTTGCAAATGATTTGATCGTTGCTGAAACAGTTATCGAGTCAACGCTGTGTCATAAGAACATTATAAAGATGGATTCAGAGATGGATTTATCAAAAGCTTCGAAAAAAGTGGTTTCATATTCCAAAAAAATCTATTTTAACAATAGACGATTGTTAGAGATGGGATTCACTCCAGAAACTAACAATGTGATGGAACAATTTTTCGCTTTGATGAATGATATTGTGAATCAGGCCAGATCATTTAAAATTGTTGACGGGCTATCGAATTTTTGTTATAACCTATTCGTGTCAATGAACAAAAAATGTTTCAATACTGGCCCTTGGAGAGGTTTTTCTCCTTTAAGTCGAGCAAAAATTAAGTACGGTTGAGACTTAATTGTCCTTTTGGCATAAAGATCTTAGTGGTAACTATCTGATTTTAGTTGAAATTTCGTACTGCTTGCAAATATTGAGTTGCTTTGTTTCTTGATTACCGAAGAACAGTAGAAATATTTATGTAATATCTGCGAATTTGGGCGCATATTCGTGTAGACCTGAAAATAATAAAAAGTCTCCCGTATTATTATCTTTATGAACCGATTGATTTATGAGTGATGAAAGAGGTGAATGATTGCCTAACAACCTACTATACAATCATGGGCTAAAAAATATTTATGAGTCATATACTATAAACAATATTAAAACCGGAGGCTAAATAGATGGAACAATTGAACCTGTTTGAATATTCACAAAAGCAATTAGATATGTGTGCAGAAATTATGGATATGGATCCAGGTGTACACGCGATCCTTCGAGTCCCAATGCAAGAATTACACATCTCCATACCTGTTAAGATGGATGATGGTAAAATCAAGGTATTTCAGGGATTCAGGGTCCAGTACAATAACGCAAAGGGTCCTACAAAAGGCGGAATCCGGTTCCACCCGGAAGAAACTGTTGATACCGTGCGAGCACTTTCAGCATGGATGACATGGAAATGTGCACTTCTTGACCTTCCTCTTGGTGGAGCAAAAGGTGGAGTAATCTGCAATCCAAAAGAAATGTCTAAAAGAGAACTGGAACTATTATGCCGTGGATATGCTTACCGTGTGTCATCGGTTGTTGGTCCTGACAAGGATATTCCTGCACCTGACGTTTATACAACTCCCCAGATGATGGCATGGATGATGGATGAATACTCAAAGACGGCCGGAACACACCAGTTTGGAGTTATTACCGGTAAGCCGTTAAGCGTAGGCGGTTCAGCAGGTCGTGGCGATGCAACTGCAAGAGGCGGTATGATCACTATCCGTGAAGCAGCAAAAGAACTTGGCATAGACCTTGGGAAAGCAACATTTGCAGTTCAGGGTTATGGGAATGCAGGATCATTTGCAGCACACCTTGCCAGATCTATGTTTGGTTCAAAGGTTGTAGCAATAACAGATAGCAAAGGCGGTATATTCAACGCAGGTGGGTTTGACACCGAAGCTGTTAGTGAGCACAAGGCAAAGACTGGATCAGTCATAGGCTTCCCGGGTTCAACACCAATCTCAAACGAAGATATCCTGGAACTCGATGTTGACATACTCGTGCCTGCAGCCCTGGAGAATGTGATCACTGAAAAGAACGCTGGTAAGGTCAGGGCAAAGATCGTTGCTGAACTGGCAAACGGTCCAACTGCACCGGATGCAGATGAGATCCTGCACAAGAACGGTGTTCACGTGATACCTGATTTCCTGTGTAATGCAGGTGGTGTGACAGTTTCATATTTCGAAATGGTACAAAACTTCTATATGTATTACTGGGACGAGGAGCAAGTCCACGATCGCCTGGACAAGAAAATCACACCCGCATATCACTCTGTGCTGGAAACATCCAAGAAGTACAATATCAACATGCGTGTAGCTGCCTATGTAGTTGCAATTGAGCGAGTGGTTGAAGCAATGAGTGACCGTGGATGGGTTTAGTCCCACAATTTCCAAAACAAGCAGATCCTTCCTTCGGTCGGATTTATCTGGACTATATAATTTTATTATGTACTCTAAAAAATGAACATTAAACAAGGATGCCGGACGTTGTGCAACATTTACGGCATTCTTTGTTTATTATTTATATTATATATGTTATATATATAGAATTATATCGTCCGAGTTAATCCGGGTGTAACGAGGATTTGCTCGTAATTAAACCAATACCTATTAATTGATAAAGCAGATATGGTGCCGTTATGAAAATTTCGATACTTGGTGGAACCGGTAATATTGGAAAGGGCTTTGCTTTGCGTATGAGCAAGAAGCACGAAGTGATCATAGGATCCCGCAATGCAGAAAAGGCAAAAGCCTCTGCTGCTGAGTATAATGATATTTTGGCCAATTATGGTATGGAACCCGGGATTACGGGTACAGACAATAAAACAGCAGCAGAACATGCCAACATTATATTTTTAGCTATCAGGTATGAAAACATCCCGTCAATTATTGACCTGATACGCCCGGTGCTTGATAAACAAATAATTATCTCGGTTGTTGTTCCAATGGCAAAGGACCGCTGTCACATCCAGCACGATGCATCCCCATTGATGATCGATGTACCAAAAGAAGACTATTATGTAAACTATTTTTGTTATACAACCCCGCCAGCAGGAAGTGCAGCGCAGGAAATCGCCATGTTGTTGCCGGAAGGTACGGAACTTGTTGCATCGTTCCATAATGTTCCGTCGCACAACCTGGCTGATCTTGACGCCGAACTTAATTACGATGTAGGAGTGTGTGGAAACAGCGAACATTCAAAAAATATCGTCTCCGACCTGGTGCGGGATATACCAAACCTGCGCCCGCTTGATGTGGGACCTCTGGAAACATCGGCAATGGTGGAATCGCTGACACCGCTAATAATCAATATCGCTTCTCGTAACAGGTTGAAGAATATTGGTATTAAGTTCGTGTAGTTTTACTTACGTATCGTTTCCTACGACCAATCGCAAACCCAGCACCCGCCGCAAAAACTCCCCGGTATATGACCCCTCCACCTGCGCAACATCTTCCGGTGTTCCCTCCGCGATAATCTTGCCACCGCCATCCCCGCCTTCGGGTCCAAGATCGATAATCCAGTCTGCGGTCTTGATAACATCCGGATTGTGTTCAATGACTATGACCGTATTGGCCCCTTCAACCAGCCTCTGTAACACTTCCAGGAGTTTTTTCACATCATCGAAATGTAGCCCTGTTGTGGGCTCATCAAGAATGTACACTGTTTTCCCTGTTGACCTACGGCTAAGTTCGGTTGCAAGTTTCACACGCTGCGCCTCGCCGCCCGAGAGGGTTGTTGATGACTGCCCCAGTTTAATATAACCCAATCCTACGTCAAAGAGCGTTTGAAGTTTTTTCTTGATCTTCGGGATGTTCCCAAAGAACCCAAGTGCCTCTTCCACAGTCATGTCAAGGACATCTGCAATCGTTTTTTCCTTGTACTCAACCTCAAGCGTCTCACGGTTGTACCGCTTGCTGTGACAGACTTCACACGGAACATACACATCAGGTAAAAAGTGCATCTCGATAGTGATTATACCATCGCCTGAACAAGCCTCACACCTGCCGCCCCGGACATTGAAACTGAACCTGCCTGGTTTATAACCACGCGCACGGGCAAGTTGGGTTTGTGCAAAAAGTTCCCGGATCGGTGTGAAAAGATTAGTATAAGTGGCAGGATTTGATCGCGGCGTCCGTCCGATCGGGGATTGGTCGATCGTGATGACCTTATCAACATTCTCAAGTCCAGTGATCTTGTCGTATTTGCCTGGTCGGTCGCGTGCACGATGGAGTTTCTGTGCAAGTGCCTTGTTCAAGGTCTCATTCACCAGCGTACTCTTGCCGGACCCTGAAACTCCTGTGATACAGACCATCACACCAAGCGGGAAATCCACATCAATGTTCTTGAGGTTGTTCTGGGCCGCCCCAATAAGCGTGAGTGTACCTTTTGGACTGCGCCTGGTCTTTGGAACTTCGATCTTCAACTTGCCGCTAAGGTATTGTCCCGTAAGTGACTCTTTGTTTGACATGATCTGCACTGGGCTGCCTTGTGCCACAACTTCACCGCCGTGTATACCTGCCCCGGGTCCCATATCAACTACATGGTCTGCGCTGTGTATCGTTTCCTCATCATGCTCGACAACAATGACCGTGTTCCCGATATCCCTAAGGTGCCGGAGGGTATTGATCAGGCGCAGGTTATCCCTCTGGTGAAGGCCGATGCTTGGCTCATCAAGAATATACAGGACGCCCATAAGGCTTGAACCGATCTGGGTCGCGAGTCGGATACGCTGTGCCTCACCCCCTGAGAGGGTGCCTGCAGACCTGCTAAGCGTAAGGTAATTGAGCCCGACATCTACCAGAAAACCAAGCCTGGATTTGATCTCCTTAAGTATGAGGCGGGCAATGGCATACTCGCGCGGGGTAAGTTTTGGTTCGAGTTCACTAAAAAAATGGAGTGTATCTTCAACCGGCATTTGTGTGATATTGATGATATTTACATCATCGATCGTAACTGCCAGACTTGTAGGTTTCAATCGTTTTCCATCACATACCAGGCAATGTTTTGTACTGATATATTTGCGGACCCTTTCCTTTGTGCTTTCGGATTCGCCCCTGTCATGTAGTCGTGACAGGTATGATATAACGCCACGAAAATTGCCTTTGTGTTCCCATAGACTTCCACCTCTGCCGGTATGTACGAAAGGGATCAGTTCATGTGTCCCATGCAGGATCATTTTCCGGAACCTGGGTTCAAGTTCTCCAAAAGGAACATTCATCGGGAATCTAAAATGGCGGGCAAGGGATGTGAGTGATTGCATGTAGTATCCATCTTTTTTACCCCATGGTTCGATCGCACCTTCACCCAGGCTCAGCGTTGGGTCCGGAACGATGAGTCCGGGGTCATATTCCATTGCTGTCCCGAGTCCGTGGCATTTCGGACATGCGCCCTGCGGACTGTTAAAGGAAAAGGCGGCAGGCTCTAAGTCCTCAAACCCGATACCACAGTCAGGACATGCCAGGTTTTCACTGAACACCAGTTCCTCACCGCCAAGTATGTGAACAATGATCGTGCCACCGCTTTTTTCAAGTGCTGTTTCAACTGAATCGGACAGGCGTTCTTTGATCCCTTCCTTTATGGCAAGCCTGTCAACAACGATCTCGATATTGTGTTTTTGGTAACGTCCAAGTTCAATGGTGTCAATGTCTTCGAGTGATACCACTTCCCCATCGACACGGACGCGAGAATATCCTTCTGTTCCAAGTTCAGCAAGCATCTTGCGATATTCACCTTTGCGTTCGCGGACAAGCGGGGCAAGGAGGTGGATCTTTGTGCCTTTTGGGATCTCCAATATGCTGTCAACGATCTGGTCAACACTCTGCGGCTCGATCACCCTGCCGCAGTCGGGACAGTGGCGCACTCCTATTCGTGCATAGAGCAAACGCAGGTAATCGTATATTTCTGTGACCGTTCCGACGGTTGAGCGTGGGTTCTTGCTTGTGGTTTTTTGCTCGATAGAAATGGCAGGCGATAGTCCTTCTATGTACTCGACATCCGGTTTTTCCATGAGCCCGATAAACTGGCGTGCGTAGGCTGAGAGTGATTCTACATATCTTCTCTGCCCTTCTGCATAGATCGTATCGAATGCGAGGGACGATTTACCCGAACCGCTGAGTCCGGTTATAACAATCAGTTTGTCGCGCGGAAGTGTGAGATCAATGTTCTTGAGGTTGTGTTCTTTTGCGCCTTTGATTATGAGGTTGCTTAATGGCATCTTGGTATTTGGATGTCGGGGTTTATAAGTAAAACTTGCGGTGGAGTGGAACGGAATTGCGTGTAAATGTTGTTCCAATCAAAATCGCAAAGGTCCGCGCGCGATTATGCTGGCAATTTTAGACAGGAAGACAGGATTTGAATATTGGTATTTGTTCGTATATGCCCCATATTGCAAGAGCAACAAAAAAATACATCTTGTCGCCTACTATAACAAGTAGTCCGAGAGGGATAACAAGTAATTTGTTTGGGATCACGTTCCCATAGATAAAACTGTTACCCTCCTATCCTTTTAAGAGCATGAATTAGTACGTTTTGGATATATAAATAAATTTGTACCGCATATAACTAGTGTCATGTCAACAATGCAATGTTGCTAAACGTAAGACTTTTTAATAAATTCTGGATGAAATGAATCATGGCTAAGAAAATTAACCACAGAGGACACAGAGAGCACAGAGGAGCATTGCTTTTTTTCTCTGTGTCCCTCTGTGCCCACTGTGGTTTTTCGAACCATTCCAGAAAATAATAAAAAGTCTCCAAACGTAAGGGGTAAAGGCAGAGGTGAATAACGGCACGACCATACGCGTGCAGCGCGGCACATTCCAACACCATAAATATAGAGATACAATACTGTTATCAAGCGGTGTCGCACTTGCAGATTTTATAATTGTATGTTTGGATTGTGGATCTGGCAGTAGTGAAATGTCCCACCTATGGTGGGAACTGGTGCTCCGTTCCCTTCAGTTTCGGTAAAATAATATGACATTTTATAGTTGACACGACACTAGTGTCACAACAGTTTAGTTTTGGAACATTTTTGAGACCTATAAGCATCATGGTATCTACATGATAGGAATTGATCTTAAAAAGGATGAAGTAAAGTTCCTTCGGGACTTTGTGAAATCGGCAGCAAAAACGAAAAAGTGCTGCCTTTTCCATATTCGCTTTCAACCATAATGCTTCCACCATGTAATTCCACAAGTTGCTTTGAAATTGCAAGACCCAGCCCGGTTCCGCTGTATTGCCTGGTGTTTCCGGTATCAACCTGCTGGAACATATTGAACAGTTTTCCAATATCATCTTCCCTGATCCCTATGCCTGTATCCGAAACTGAAAATTTTGCCATGTCACCTTCTTTTTTTGTTGTTAAGGTTACCGTTCCTCCTTCTTTCTTGCTGAATTTCACTGCGTTGTTTAGCAGGTTTAAGAGTATCTGCTTCAATCTCCGCTGATCGCCCTCTATAACATTCAGTTGAGGATCAATTTCGATTTTAAGGATTACATTGTGGGTTTCAGCATTTTCTTTTATTAGGTTAAGTGTTTCATTCAGGACTTTATGCACTGACATCTTTCCAATGGTCAGTTCTAATTTCCCTGCTTCTATTTTGGTCGTATCAAGAATATCACTAATAAGATTTAGCAGGTGACTGCTACCTGTCAGTATATTGTCCACATAGGATTCCTGTTTTTCGTTTAATTCCCCGTGTTTCATCTCCTTTAGGAGTAATGAAAAACCGATGATTGAAGTAAGTGGAGTACGAAGTTCATGGCTCACAGTAGCTAAAAACTCGCTTTTGGCTTTATTTGCATACAGAAGTTGCTCATTTTCAAGGCGTAACATCTCAGCCTGCTTACGCTCCGTGATATCGCGTACAATGGCAAGGACTTCGTCTTGTCCGCTAATCACAAACCTTGCCTCGTAAACATTCAATTTGCCCTTCTCTTCAAACTGGAACTCAAATAACTGGGTCTCACCGGTTTGCAGGGTTTGCCCTGTGAAATATACGGCCTGCTGAACTACTTCTGACGGCAAGATCTCATTCAATTTCATATTTAAAAATTTATTCGGAGCCTGTGGGTCAAGGTTTTTTGCCGCCTTAAAATCCAGGATGGTACAGTCTTTACTGATACGTAACATCATATCCGGCATAGCGTCCAGTAAAGCCCGATTTTTCGCTTCGCTCTCCTGCAGCGCCTCTTCTGCCTGTTTATGTTCCCGTCTTGCCTTTGCTTCATGGAGTTCCCTGTTAATGACAGGAACCAAACGGGCCATATTGTTCTTCATGATGTAATCATGTACACCTGCTTTCATAGCAGATACCGCTGTATCCTCACCTATTTTACCAGATACAATAATAAACGGCAGGTCCAGTTCGCTTTTTTGCATCAGCTTTAGTGCATCAGGCGCACTAAAATTAGGCATGGAATAATCAGAAATTATAATATCCCACGTCCGCTTATCAAGAGCGTCGGTCATAGCTGCTGCTGTATCTACCCGTTCAAATATCGGTTTACATCCGCCCCGCTTGAGTTCACGCAGCAGCAGAATAACATCGTCTTCTGAATCCTCGACGATCAGTACTCGGAGTGGTATGTTCATCTAAATTGCACTTTCTATTACCGGAGGTTCATTCAAAACAAGCCAGTACAACCCCAGCTGTTTCACTGCTTCTATAAATTTACTAAAATCGACTGGCTTGCGAATATAGCTGTTTGCGCCCAGCTGGTAACTGGCTATTAAATCATGTTCTTCCATGGACGATGTGAGAACTACCACGGGAAGTAGTTTCGTCGGGCCGTAGTTTCGTATTTGCTGTAGCACTTCCAGCCCATTTACTTTGGGTAATTTCAGATCCAGCAGTAGCACCTGTGGGATAACACTGGTGTTGCGGCCTTCGTATGCCCCCGTGCCAAATAGATAATCCAGCGCTTCGACGCCATCATTCGCTACCACTACCTTGTTCAAGATATTGTTTTTCTTGAGTGCACGTAACGTCAGTTCTACGTCATCCGGATTGTCTTCTACCAGCAGTATAATTTTGCCGTTTTTTTCACCTGTTTGCATATTTTATGTTCTCCTTGGCAATTCTTGTATAATGACTATAGTGTAAAGTAGAATGTTGCACCATGCTCTACTTCTCCTTTTGCCCAAACCAGGCCGCCATGTCGGTGAACAATGCGCTTTACCGTAGCCAACCCGATCCCGGTGCCGGGGAACTCAGTAGTACCGTGCAACCGCTGGAAGGAACCAAACAGTTTATCAGCGTAAGTCATATCAAAACCAGCGCCGTCGTCGCGTACAAAATATGCAGGTTTACCGTTAACCTGTGTAACCCCACATTCTATTCTTGCTTCTGGATGCTTTCCTGTGAATTTCCAGGCATTGCCAAGCAGGTTCTCCAGTACCACCATAAGCAGCCTCTTGTCTCCATTTACTTCCATTCCTTCTGCTATAACAAACTCCACATGGCGTTCAGGCTCTCGATTCTGGAATTCAGATGCAATGCCCTGCGCCAGAGCACTCAAATCTATAACCTCACGCTGCATCTCAGTGCGCGTCATACGCGAAAGATTTAGCAGGTCATCAATGAGCTGGGCCATTTTCTGGCTGGCGACGCGTACACGCGTAAGGTAATCTTTACCCTGGGCATCAAGTTTATCGGTGTAGTCTTCCAGCAGTGCCTGGCTGAACCCATCGATACTTCGCAGGGGCGAGCGGAGATCATGTGAAACCGAATAATTGAACGCTACCAGTTCTTCATTAATTGTTGCAAGTTCTACAGCATTATGCTTTAGTTTCTCATGGGATTTTCTAAGTTCTTTCTCTCCTTTTGATACTTTATCACTCAACTCAGCAACCATGAAACCAATGACTATGAACATCAGGGATCGGATCTGGTCATTATATGTTATTATGTCTTTTCTGATATAAATATGGCTGAGATTTAGTATTACGGCTAAAAAAATAGGAACGACCAAACCTTTTCTTTTCCACCACATAGTTGCGTATATGATTGGAATATAAAATAAATGGGTAAAAAGAACACCGGTTTCAAGTACCGCATGAGAATAATAAATAAGGCTTGCAGATGCAGCTAAAAAGATAACTACTATTACAACTTTGTATTTTTCTGTTGGTTCAGACATCACTCGCTCCAATTATTCGACAGGTTGCAGACAACTGTTAACGTTTAATTTACAGCAGGAACAGTTATGGACGCAGACCGATAAGGTACAATAATATTGATATAATTTATCTGACGAGAAAATCCTCCCTACGGTCGAATTAACTCGGACTACATAATCCTATAGATTATATCCAACTAGAAACGGTCGTTTTAGCCCGGATTTTCACCCACTCAGGACATATTAACTGCATGTTTCCATCATTATAATAATATTTTGTTAACATTTGGCCGAATTCACCCATTTTAGCCCAATATCCACTCCTATTTCCGATTTATTTAATCTTTACCTCTACATTATATCTTTTCTCCTACATTTCAGCACATTTTTAGAGCTTGCACTATCCGCTATATTTGCAAATATCTTCACATTAACAGTAATAACATCACAATCAGCATAATCATGCCATAAGTATATCGAGTATTGCAATATTCCAGCCAACAGGTCCGATTCCCTTGACTTTGTTTATCCTTGCATCCTTTATGGATGCGTCATACTGGCCACCCGGCTTCCGGACAAGTAATGGAATATCTACGGCTTGCAGCATCGGAAGATCGTTCTGGCTATCCCCGAGCCCGATTGTCCTGATATCATCAAACTGCCTCCGGTATATCTCTGATAAGATAGTTACTGCTTTTCCTTTATCATTATCACCTATAATGTGCCAGTACCTGCCTCCGCGCGTATGGTTCAAACCATGAGACTTTATGAGTTCAGTTAAACGTTTCTCTGCATCCGGCGTATTTGCTCCCTTACCTAACCTGAATGCTTCATCATATTCCCGGATCTTTGCAAGTCTGGCGGACTCTATGTCAAGACCGGTATCTTCGCTGACACCGACATCGTCCATATCCCCAAACCCGATGATCTCAAAGTCCACGGATCTTCGGATATCGGCAAGGTTTTTTCTCAATGTGCCATAATCAGTGCCAAGCTCTATAATGTCATATTCAGGCGTCTCTTTGGTGTGAGCATATTCCACGTCAAAATAGTTGTGCGGAATGAATATCGCACCCCCATTCTCCGATATGAACGGATATGCCAGGTCAAGTTCTTTTACATATACCTCTATCTCTGCCCGTGTTTTACTGGTGCAGAATATGAGCGGAATGTCCTGTTCTTTCAGTGCTGAAAGTGCGGGCTTTGCGGCTTCGTAGGAATATGTATCATGTTCGATCAATGTCCCGTCAATATCTGTGAATACAATATACTTCATGTTCTGATCTTCCCCGGTATTTCAGGTTAATTTTCCACAATGTCTTTTTTGTAGACAATAGTTCGATACGGATATGGTATTTCGATGCCCTCTGCATCAAATCTTTTCTTTATGGATTCAATGATTTCACATCCTGTAATAAACGCCACGGAGCGATTAGCTACCCAGAAAGTCAGGCGCAGGTTTACTGCAAAATCACCAAGTTCTGTAACGACAACCCTTATCTCTTTACCGCCAACAATCTCTGGATGATATTTACGCACGTCGTTGAGGTGTAAAACATTTTCATGATTTTTTGTCTCTTCGATCATTATGCTGCGTGCATGGTCAATGTCGGCATCATAGCCAATACCGATGTCAAGTGGCCAGAGTATGGTTGGATCGTTGATAGACCAGTTGATTATTGCCTCGTCACTGATGATATGGTTTGGTATTATCAGCCTGCGGTTATCCCATGTCGTCACCACTGTGTGACCGAGCGTGATGTCAGATATTGTTCCATATTCGTCATGGATGGTTACAATGTCCCCAACTCCAAACGGTCGAAACACTGCTAATGATATGCCCGAAATTATGTTGGAAAGACTGCTCTGGGCTGCCATACCTACGACAAGTCCCGCAAATCCGGCACTTGCAAAAATGGCAAACGATATATTTTCAAGAAACGGCACACTGCTAACGACGATTATTATACCCATAAGGTACACGGTAGCAACGGCAATACGTCTTATAAGCCCGTAAATCGTCTCATCAATGTCCATTTTTGCACTTAGCAGCTTTAACTGGGTCTTTAGCAGCCTGTCAACGATTCTTGCAACAATTATAGTGGCTATGACAATTACAAATATGAACAGGGCGTTTGTGATGTTCAATGAGAACCATAAAGTAAAAGAATCAAAAATTGACATGTACCACCATTTTGTATATATTTTGAGTGTATAACAGTTGATGGTCATTCTAAATAATGTTTACTGAATTAGAACCGCATTTCGTATATATGTGAACCATATAATGCCTCATCGAATGTACCATAATACGATATGTAGACTTCTTTGGCAGTAACATCATGCCGATACATTAATATGTATTTATGCATTATTCACAAAAAAACAGAGGTATAAAGTCAATTTCAATTTTTAATATAACTCTGCACAACTCAAAACATGACTCTAATATCTTTAAACTTTAGAAACAATACAATTGAGGTAAACACGTGATTGATGATATATTTGACCTCCATACCGGAAATATCACCTTTAAAAATCCGATTGCACTTGCCACGATGGCAGGAATAACAAACAGTGCATTTGCTAATGAACATGCAAACCGTGCAGGTTTAGTAGTTATCGGGAGTTTCAATCTTGATGAAAAAACGAACGATGCGGCATCAAAACTCATGGCAAGAGGCAGGGACGAGTTTATTTCTGATAATCCATTCGGGTTTTTGAAAAGTGAGATCGAAAACATGGGAGATGGCAATGTTGTGGCTGGCAATGTTGTGGCTGTCAATGTCCGGGGCACAACCATTGAACCATTACTCGAAGCCGCCATGATTGCCAGGGATGCTGGTGCAATTCTTGAATTGGATGCACATTGCCGTCAGGAAGAGATGGTCAGCATTGGAGTTGGAGAAGCACTTATGCGCGACATTCCCCGACTTGTTGATTGGATCGGTAAGATCAAGGAGACCGGTGTTGTGGTATCAGTCAAGATTCGCACAAATGTTGTTGATGACATTGTCCTGACAAGGGCAATCGAATCGGCAGGTGCCGACATTTTACATGTTGATGCTATGAAAGAAGGAACTGGTGCGGACCTTCGCATGATACGCAATATTCGCGATTCCACAAAGATGTTTTTGATCGGCAATAATTCCATCACCTGTTTCAAGGATGCCAAGGACATGTTTGCACGCGGTGCGGATATGATCTCCGTTGCAAGGGGTGTATTGAACGATCCTAACATTATATCTGAACTGGTTGATGATATCACAGCTTTACAGCAGGCTACCGGATGGTATAATGCACCAAAACATATATGCGGCGGAGAAGGCGATCTTCGCGCACTGGCATTTTGCTGTTTGCCTGTAAAACCATGTGCAGTGCACAATAAGATTGCTAAATTAGGTTTATCTGCGCAGGAATTTGCAAACATGAAAATGGAATTTGCAAGAGGCACGATGCTTGAACCCGGGGACAATACTTGTTTTGGAAGTCTTGTATGGTGCTGCAAACTTTCAAAACCATGCTTTTTGCGTGATGGAGTGATGAATATGATCGGTTTGTCCGGTGCGGAGTATATGCGGTTGAAGAAAAACCTTGCAACTTATATATTAGAAAATGCTAAAATTCCGGTTAATGAATCTTAAACCAGATCGGCTATTTGCATCCAAATATGAGTTTAATGATGATATAGCTGTAGCTGCTTCTTACATAGCACGTTGCGTACAGCTTGCAATGGTCATGGAAGTATCAGCGTTCCCAAAGCCTGGGAATGTTGATAGGAATCATGATTATGAAGATACGCGATTTGAGCATTTTCTGGCATCTGCTGTGAGTATCTATCCTGTGATGGAAGATGCGGCAAAGAACAGGGATCACAGGGGTTCTAATGGTGTGGGCTCCCTTATTCACAGTGCGGTACTTGAGAGTGCGAAATGGCAGAATGGGGGAAATACCCATTTCGGGGCATTTATTCTATTGGTTCCGCTTGCAATGGCTGCTGGCGATATTCTTCACAAGGAGCATGAATTTACCATTGAAGAACTTGTATCGCACGCGCACGATATTGTGAAAGATACGAATACACAGGATGCGATCGATTTTTATAAGTCATTTGAAGATGCCAAAGTCCGTGTAAACCCTGTTGATGAATTCGATTTGCAGGATTCCGGTTCTATCGGCTCATTGTGTGAGGAAGGCACTACCTTGTATGGTCTCATGGAGATATCAAAAGGTTATGACCTGATCGCAGGTGAATGGACCAGTGGTTTTAAAAGATGTGCCCATTGCGGGGAAATGATAATTCAGTGCATGGGAGATACGGACATATCCGGCAAATCGAAATTAGATGTAAATGATATTGTAGTATATGTGTTCCTGAAAATATTGTCAGAAAACAGGGATACATTTATCCAGACGAAATTTGATGAAACTACTGCTGACTATGTATCCGGGCGTGCGCGGAATATATTGATGGAGTTTGACCAGAAAGGGGCAGGTTTTGGTGCAGTGCGCATTGCAGTTGAAGAGTTTGATGACGAACTGCTGTACAAAGGCATAAATCCCGGATCAACTGCAGATATTGTCATTGCAGGCCTGTTTATCGCTTTGCTGGGAGGTGTAAGGTTTTGACGGAATCGGGATATCCAAACCTTGATGAATTCGGGATATATGATGGCATATCCGAGACGATTGTCACAACAATGAAGGGGTCTTTGCCAAATGCCGCACCTATTGGGATTATTAGGAAGGAAGGTCGTGTTTTTGTAAGGCTCTTCAAAGGCTCAATCACATATTTCAATGTACATTCCGAAAGGGTTTTAGTGGCAAATGTGGTCAACGACCCTGTGATTTTTGTGCGTTCTACATTTTCAAATCTAAAAGAATCGGATTTTAATTATGTATCTGTGGAAGGGCATAAATTTCCAGTATTAAAGGATGCGTTGAGCTGGGTGGTTTTTGAATGTAGTAGTATTAAAGTGACCAGTGAGGCACTTGTTGCAGAGCTTAACCCACTGCATGCCCATGTAAATCAAAGTCCGGTACAGGCACCAAATCGTGGTTTTAATGCGGTTCTCGAAGCTGCGGTTCATGCAACACGATATAAATTATCAAATGATGAAAAATACTTGAAATTGATACATGCGTACTCCGCTATTGTATCCAGGTGTGGTGGCAAGCGCGAGAAAATCGCCATCAATATGCTGAATGATTGTTTGAAAAAATTGAAAATGTAGGGGTTTCACCCCCTTGTTTCCACTGCACATTCAATCATGATAAATCTTAATGCTTGCTGATTTTAAGCAGTAATAATATCCTCAAAAACATCTTTTTTGTTCTAGTATATAATCTATAGGATTATGTAGTCCGAGTTAATCTGAGCGTTAGCGAAGATTTTCTCGTTATATCGCATTGCATCAAATGATACGGTGAATATTTGTATCATTATAGGATATGGTATAGGCACAACCCCCCCATTTCCACTGCACATTCAATCATGATAAATCTTGATGCTTGCTGATTTTAAGCAGTAATAATGTCCTCTAAAATATCGGTTTTGTTTTTATATCGCATTGCATCAGATGCTATGGTGGATATTTGTATTATTGTACGATGCGGTATATGTACAACCCCCTTATTTCCACTGCACATTTAATCACGATCAATCTTTTTTGTATGCTGTTGCATATCCTTATATGCGAATTTTTAGAAAGATATAACGATGCCAAAAACATATGCAGTTTCATGAAATTGCACAAAATCGCCTGGGGAATTACAGGGGCTGGTCATTTTTTAAATGAGAGTTATGAGATATTTAAAGATATTAAATTAAATAATCGTGATGTTCGGATTAATACATTTGTTTCGAGTGCTGCGAATGTATGGGCTTGAAAATAAGCTTGTGAAATTATCGGGCGGGGATTATCTTGAAGAGATTTTTCTGGAAAGCGAGCAGGGTAAAAGTTCACCAAAAGCCGGAAGATTCCTTCTTGGGAAATATGACGCTCTTTTTATTACACCTGCGACTTCCAACACTACTTCAAAGATCGCGTATGGGATTGCGGATTCACTGGTAACCAATATAGTTGCACAGGCTGTTAAAGGAAGTGTGCCTGTGTATGTAGTACCGGTTGACGTTGCAGGTGTTGTACGCTCAGAGATGCCGTATATGATCGATAGGGAGTTTTGCAGGCAGTGTGAGGAGTGCCTACCAAGAGAAAAGTGTCCACATGGTGCTATCAAAGACCAGATCGACCTGCTCAAGTGCAAAGGTTGTGGGATATGCAAGGAATTGTGCCCTTATGATGCGATCAAAGGCGGGGAAGTTGAACTCCGTGTACGGGATGTGGATGAGCGTAACGTGAAGACAATTCGGGGCCTTGAAGGGATTACGGTACTTGAGAAGCCTGAACACATCCTGGAAATATTCGATTAAAAATATCGTATTTGTTAGCGTTTTTTGACACCGGGGCAATCCGCCGCAGGCGGTCATTCCCAAATCTTGCGCGAACGATATGGGCTTTTTCGCGGCATTTTCACTTATGACAAAAATGTAGTATGGTGCAGCATAGCGTTTTTACACACCAATATTATTAAAAATGTTACGGTTCATTCGACAGATGTATACTTTTTCATTGTATATAATCTATAGGATTATGTAGTCCGAGTTAATCCGACCGTAGGGAGGATTTTCTCGTTGTATATAATCTATAAGATTATGTAGTCCGAGTTAATCTGAGCGTCAGCGAAGATTTTCTCGTAATGTTTGGAATGCGGCGCCTGCGGAAGGATTGCTGCACGGGGTCTGGATATATGGGCTGTGCATCGAGATTTTATCGAAACCATCTAAACAAACACAATATATCTTAACGGCAGCATTCAGCCAGTTCATTTCCAGAGTTGCCTGGTGATCTTTCTGCAAAATCCGATAAATATCTGTTTGATAACAAGGGATGACGGAGTTTTTTTACCCCCTGCGCATACTTTTCCCTGCCTTATTGCCATAAGTACAGCATCAACCGTGTTTTCTTCTGCATCGATCTCTGTGTATGCCTGCCCCACCATTTGCGGAGTATGCGCATCGCTTCCACCGACCTGCGGCAGGTTGAGCGACTGTGCAGCCATTTTTGCTTTTTTGTTTGGGCGGTTGTCAAGGCATCGTGAGTTCAATACCTCCACAGCATCAATATCGATTCCATTAATGTATCCGATGCCATGGGATGTGAGCTTAAAAGGGTGTGGTATGATTACCACTCCTCCAAGTTCCCGTGCCCGGCCTATGGTTTTTTCAGGTGAGAGGTACGGTTCAATGTTTTCTTCTATTCCAATAACAAGAATGTGTCCTTTTGAGGATGTTACTTCTATTCCCGGGATTACGATAAGGTCAGTACCAAGTTCTTTTGCTCTTTTTACACATGCTATTCCACCTTCGATCGTATCATGGTCGCAGACAGCAATACCATTAAGATCGTTCTTTCCGGCATGCACGATTATGGAATCGATATCAGCATTGCTGTCCTTTGAGAAACATGAATGTACATGAAGATCAAATCTCATGCTAAAAAATATGGCATTAGAGCTTATATATATATGGAATATTTCTCGTAGTATATGATCCATAGGATTATGTAGTCCGAGTCAATCCGACCGCAGGGAGGATTTTCTCGTTGTACATAGATTACAATTCGGCCATATGATCTCCTCTTCACAACACATATATGCGTGTAATAATTGTCTTAATATCCGCCAATCAGGTGGCTCGAACATGTGTCCAATGCCAACAATGGTTGATTTGTATGAAGTTATCAAAGGTTGCGATAAAGTTCTTAGATTTTAGAATATGATATGGATGTTGCATGATGGAAATATATACTATGGACTACAAAAGCCCGTTGTATGACAGGTGTACGGGACAGTGAATGGTAGATAAACTTGACGTTGTCTACCTAAATGAGTTTTTATGGATTATGCACTGGGAATTAACTCGGACTATACATCTCTATATCCTATACTACGAGAAAAAGATGTCAGGGTATTTTTCAGGTATTAGCAGGTAGCATACGGTCAATTAGAATAAGTGCATCATACGTCCCCACAAGTCCGGCCAGATGTGTTGTTCCGGTTTCCAATTCAGGATCTTTCGACATTGCATTCCATATTGTATTTAGTATCTCAGTATGGTTGCCTGCATCTAAGCCATCTGGTATCATTCCTTTTTGCCGGGCTAATGCCACAAGTTGCCGTGCAATATGCTCCCCTTCCTGAACCTGTGATGCATAGCCATTTATTGCATGTGATATTATTTCATCCGTTTTTCGCAACACTTCTGCAGCTGCACCATCTTTGACCCTGCGACGTGTATTTCTACCTATTATTTCCATGCCAATCGGCAACACGCCCCGTTCGGCAGAGATCAATACACCGCGAAGTACAGCAACATCTGCAGCTATTGGCAGGCGATTATTGACAAGTACCTGTTCAACCTGTGTCAACCAGTTTTTTACCAGATCGGTAAAGTTGGTATCATGTCTCTCAAAGCAGTTAACAAGTTCAGGTACTTGCAAAAGAATATTCTGGATTTCCTCCAGATTCACGATATGTAACATATTTCACCTATTCCTGAACCAGGCGACTTTTAATCTTTCCATCAGATTCAATCACAGCCCATTCCATTGCTTCTTCTGTTATTGAAAGACGTATCTGCATCAGAAGTTCGCTGGGTCCTGCTTCCCGTAGTTCTTTATTGGTGACCCGCACATTAAGTCGGTCCGGCTCATACAAAAATTTTGTGAATTCCACATGTGATGCCGTTCTCAGGTCTTCTGCCAGTTTATCTATGCGGGCAAGATCTTCTTCCTTGTCGCGACCAGATTCCCGCAGTTTTTCCACCACCGTAGAGACCATTTCATCAGCTATATGTGTCACACTTATGGGAACCTTCTGCGACTTTTTAAGAACATTGGCTTTTTGATCAAGTTCCCGCTTAAGGTTTATTGTTTCCCGACTCGAAAGTTTGATCCCGGCGCGTTCAAGTTGAGGAACAAGTATGTTGTCAAAACTTCTGCGCATATGGATTGGCTGTATTTTCACTTTCAGAGCCGTTCCTTTCCTACCGGTTTCCATTTCATTGATCACCACAGGCACATCCAGTGTTACTGTAGGCAACCGAAAATGAGGTACAGGCATATGTTTGAGTAATGGATGGCTTGCATACAATTCGGCTATTCGTACAGCTTCAAGATCTGCCTGGACCCGGGCATTCGTAATTTCCGACAATAAATGTCCAAGGTAATCACCTAAATATGGCATAATAATTCCTTCTGTTGTGAATATTCCTTAATGTACATTCCCCCTGATTATTTAATATTTCAATAAGGTTTAATGGATGCGGCATCCGGGCATAAATAAAAGGGATTGTTATACATGCACAGTTGTCTTATCCGGTACAAAGAATTGTCTTGTATAACGAAAAAATAACTATCCAATCTACCGACATTTATGTATGTTGAATAGTTACTCGAAAAGATATATCTGTCCCTGAAGTAAGCGACAGATATTCAAATGATCAATATTCCTTTTCGTTATAATATTTCGGTTATTTATGCAGACACTGGTTCTGATCGCATGGCATCTTCAAGTATCCCAAGCACTTTCTCCATACCTGCTGGCATTTCATCCTGCACGGCTTTAACATGTACATTCATGGAATAAGTACGATCTACCTTAGAGCCCTGCTGCGTATTTCGTTGGTATGACGTAGACACTTTAAGTTTTGCAGAACCCCAGCCCCACCTGGCTTTTGCCTCAAGGGATGCATTGATCTTGAAACTCGTATCAATTTTTTTATATTCCATTGTGTTGATCTTGGCATTGAAATCGATTGTTGTTTCATCGATCCTGATGAAAGGTATCGGAAGCATTGTAAGTATGGGTACTTCCAGTTTCATATCCTGAAACTGGGCAGATACAGCTTCACTGGCCGGCACGGCTGGAGTATCACCATCTGCAGGTACTGCTGCCACAGCAGGTTGGTATGGTGCAACCTCCTTTGAGTATTTGAATGTAACATAAATCGGATCGCCCGTATCCTGAGCTTCCGGATCTCCACTTGTACCGGCTTTGAATCCAACTGATTTTATGAAATTAACAGAGCTCAAAGCTGCCTGTGCCTGTGCATTGACCACAGCAATTAGTGGTCCCCCAATCATTGACTCAAAGTCTATGCTTGATAATTCTTGTCCTGGATTTACCATTTAGTTACACTCCCTTATGTTATAATCTGCTTTTCATGTATATAAGCATATCGAAATTATATATCTCTGAAAAACTACTTAATTTAATTCGATGTGTTGCGTTTTCCGAATTTTTTAATTGTACATAATTTGTAACTATTCACCCAGTACTTCCGAATAGCCCTACTTTCAATTAGTTTTTTTGTGGTTGCGCGATCTTGTACTTTATCTGGCTCTTGTTTTTTTTCACACTATCAAATCCGATCATGGTACATCGAATGTAGAGCCTGTATATTGCTTCGAAAATTTCCAATTTCATATTAGCACCTCTGTATTGTCACATCAAACGATATGTCGACTGGCCAATTCAATCAATGAGTGGAATTGTACATATACATGCCGGTAGATAGCCAGGTTTTAAATCAAATCGCCTAACCCTACATCGAATGTTAACATATGGGGGTTTATGTGCTGAATTGCACCATCATCCGCAAGGTTGCTGGAAAGTGCTTATGAGATTTGTTTGAAGTGTGAATTGGAAAAACGACATCTTGATGTCTTGTCATATGTTGGGCTTCCTGTAATTTATGCCAAAATAAAAATCGATTTGGGATAATTGAACTACATTATTGCCTATATGCTAAATTGCTGATACACGAGTGTCTCAGCAACTTAGTTTTAGAACACATTGATAACCTATGACCACCATGATATCTTCATGGTAGAAATAAAGCTTGAAGAGGATTAAGTAAAGTTCCCCAGGGACTTTGTGAAAAAGGGACGAAAAACTGCAAGAGCTCTAACCAGAGCACGTGTCTTGCTGCTGGCAAACCAACAAAAAGTGGACTCGGAGATAGCAGAAATATTAGATGTTGGCAGAAACACTGTTTGGAGAATCAAGAAGAAATACCACAAAGAATGTCTTGAAAGCGCCCTTGCGGAGAAAACAAGATCCGGCCAGCCCAAAAAGTATACAGAGAAGCATAATGCATAAATTATAGCGCAGGCATGCACCGAAGCACCTGATGGGCGCAAGAGATGGACACTTACAGCCTCTTCGCTGTTTCATGTGGGTAAATTAAATTCCAATTTGCCTAACTTTAAATAAATCATAATCATAAAATTCTTCAGATTTCGATATCCACGTGCACTTCTTTTCAAAGATTGTACTCTGCTATTCTAAACCTTCTAAGAGAACATTGGTTATTCTCGAATCGTGATAATTCATAATGGATTACGATTTGTAGATGGGAGTGACATCGGGCTGAAAGATTACGTGAATATAAAAGTCGATGTGCCGCTTATAAGTGATGTGGAACTTATGCATGATGGGATGACTATTGCATCTGCATCCGGTGATGATGAATATCTCTTTCTTGGAATTGAGCCGGGGATAAACTATACCGTACATATGGGTGATCCGGACAATGTTGGCCAGTCTGTAAAAAACTATTCCAAAAAGCAGGAAGTGTTTGCAGTCGCGGATATGATTATCGAATTTGAACCACAAATCATGGCATCCGGAAATAACGGGACTTCCCGGAACACACAGCATCTGGTTGGGGGGATTTTAATATTATTAATAAATGCCATCGGGTTGGTGATTATTGCGGGGATACTGAAGAAATAACGTTTTTGTTTACATTTAAGTGCACTCCAAAGTTACAGACATATTGAATATAAACAAAATCAGAAAGCGGAAATTACCTGACTAATAATAACCTTAATTAATATTAGAACTATATGTCAGGTCATGAACGACACAATCAATGTAGGAATTATTGGAGGGTCTGGATATACAGGCGGGGAACTGATGCGCCTGCTGCTTAACCATCCTTATGCCAACGTCGTGGCAGCAACATCAAGGCGACTTGCAGGCAAGGATATATGTGATACACATACACACCTGCGCGGTTTTTTGGATATGAAGTTTGAGGACCTGAGTCCTGATAAAATAAAAGATCGCTGCGATGTTGTATTCGTTGCTGTCCCGCACGGAACTTCGATGAACATTGTACCGCAATTGCTTGATGGTAACACAAAGGTCATTGACCTGAGCGCAGATTACCGGCTTAAGACCGATGTGTTCGAGCAGGTGTATAATATGAGACACACCAATCCGATAGATGCGGTCTTTGGTCTTGTTGAACTGCATCCGGAGGTCACGGGCGAGATGTTCATCTCAAATCCGGGCTGCTATCCAACAGGGGCGATACTATCGGCAGCACCGCTTGTGGCTGCAGGTACGGTCAAATCAGCGATATTTGATTCAAAATCCGGTATTTCTGGTGCAGGCGTCAATCCAAGTATAACATCCCATTATCCGAACCTGGCTGAGAACATACAGGCATATAAATTGACGACACACCGTCATCGTGCCGAGATATTCCAGGAACTCAATTATCTGGACAATGAACTTACAAACATCAGTTTCACACCCCATGTGATCCCATCAGTTCGCGGGATATTAACTACGGCGCACATATTTATAAAATCCATAGTTTCGATGGATGAACTCAGGTCTATCTACACGGATTTCTATAAGGATAAGCCATTCGTGCGCATAATAGATGGGATCCCATCATTGAACGCGGTAAGGGGTTCGAACTTCTGTGATATCGGTTTTGAGGTGGATGAGTTAAACAATCGTGTCGTAGTGGTCTCTGCAATCGACAATCTGGTGAAAGGCGCGTCCGGGCAGGCTATTCAAAACATGAATTTGATGTGCGGATTTGATGAGACAGAGGGGTTGTGGATGGCTGCGGTGGCGCCTTGAGGGGATTTACAATCCGAAGAAACCATTGAATTTTTATAGATACCTGCAGAAAGTAAGCACAATGTATGAGCGTAGTTGCACTTCTAACAATTTTGTATGAATACGAGGATGAACTCCACTTTACCCTGGAAGTTTTGATCTTATTCGGCTTTAAACCGGGTTAACTTTTGCCAGTGAAAACTATGTAAACAATGGAATGGGGATTTTTTGTAGAACTGAATAGCAGCCTGACACGCACTTGTACAAGAAAGCACCCTTCGGTCGGATTAACCCTGACGATATAATTCTATAAATCATACCCTATTGTCGTGTTAACTATCAAGTATCGGATTATTTGACCGAAACTGAAGAGATCGGAGCATCAGTTCCGCCGAATAAGAAAGAGCGATTACTCGCTCTCCCTCTTCTAAGAACCGGACTTGCGACTTTTACCACATCCGGCTCAAGCCTTTCATAACCCTTTTTGTATCGGGCAGCAGTTAACAATTTAATGGCTTCATTGTTTTAAGACTACATTGTTCATGCAAATGAACAAATGTTCATTTGAACT
>DQIP01000178.1 GCA_020793565.1 Candidatus Methanovorans sp. | reverse complement strand
GGAGATTTTTATCGGTTGAAATGCTGCGAAAATGCCCATATCGTTCACGTTAGTGGTGTGGGAATCCGCCGCCTGCGGCGTTTGTATTGGTTTTAGCTTCAGTTTTAGATCGAACAATCTAATTTACGCAGCTATACAAATACACAAAATGTTTTCATAAAGATGGAAACATGCAGATACTATTGCCTGGGTGGGTGAATATTCCAGGTTAAAACAATGGTCTTTAAACCGAAATCAAAGAGTTTCAAACGATCTCTTATTTTACCTACATTTATATGCATAAACCCACATTAATGCAATAGACAACCATGCCAGACATACTGATCAAAAACACGAAAGTATTTTTCAATAACTATCTCCAGCCCGCCGAGATCATAATCGATGACGGGAAGATCGCAAAGATCGCAAAAGATATCCATGTGTCAAGTTTAGACCGTGTAATTGATGCAGGCGGTGCGCTTACACTTCCTGCGGGCATTGACGTGCATGTGCATTTCCGGGACCCTGGGCTCACACACAAAGAGGACTGGTATTCAGGCTCCTGTTCTGCGGCTGCGGGGGGAGTTACTACTGTTATTGACCAGCCGAATACAATACCGCCAACCACTGATAAGAGTTCGTTTAAGCAAAAACACAAGGCTGCCAGACGTAAATCCATCATTGATTTCGGGATAAATGGCGGGGTTACTGGAAATCTTACTAAGCTGCCGCAGTTGTGGGAACTCGGAGTGACGGCGTTTGGCGAGATATTTATGGCAGAGTCCACAGGCGGGCTTAATATCGATGGTGAAACGTTCGATAAAGCACTCGCTACCATAAAGGAACTCGATGCACTCGCCTGTATACATGCAGAGGATGAGGCAATCCGGCTTGAGAGGGCGGAATTGCTGAAAAACGACATGTCCCCGGAATCACATTCCAAAGAGCGCCCGAATATCTGCGAGGCGTTTGCGGTACAGAAAGCTGTTGAACTGGTTACATCACACAACACGCGCGCCCACTTCTGTCACATCAGCACGCGGGAGGCGCTGGGTATTCTCAGGCAGGAAAAGTTCATTGCGCGCGAGCAGGGTAGGCAATCTGGTATTACATGCGAGGTTACGCCGCATCACCTGTTCCTGACAAAAAAAGACTGGACACGGTTGGGTTCGTATGGAAAGATGAACCCACCGCTTCGAAATCGCATGAGCATCAAGGCGCTTGTAAATTCGGTGAATGATGGACTGATCGATGCTGTAGCATCAGATCATGCACCCCACCTTGATTTTGAAAAAGATGTGGATATAAAGAGTGCACCATCGGGTGTGCCGGGTGTAGAGACCCTCATGCCACTCATGCTTGCGGCTGTGAAGAAGAACCTGCTTCCGCTTAGTCGCATGATAGATGTGACAAGCAGGAATCCGGCACGGATATTTGGTTTTGATCGCCTGTTAAAAGGCAGTTTTGAAGAAGGATTTGATGCCGACCTGATAATTGTGAACCCACGCGAAATGCGCCCGATCAATGGGGACCTGCTGCACAGCAAGGCTGGATGGACACCTTATGAAGGTATCGATGGTATATTTCCGCAAATTACAATCTCTCGCGGCGAGGTTGTGTGGGATGGGGAAATTATTGGGAAGCAGGGGCGTGGCAAGTTTTTGGAAGGGCGCGGAAAACCTGTGGATATGGAGTGAGCATATTTTGTAAATTGTGCATGTGCAAACCACAAAATTGTACACTCGTTGTGTAAAATAATGCCTATAATGAGCATGGAACACAAATTTCCGATACACACTAAAGTGCAGAGGCAATCAAAATTATAGGGGGTACGGGAAGGAATCTGGTGCCATGAACCTGTTTTTTGAAGAAGCGCTTCTTGTCATGGGGGGATTGTTGCAGGGCAAAACTTGCAACCAGAAATAGATCAATCGGGTCTAGGTGAAATATGATACCAGACTTGCAACAAGCGCAGAAACATAAATCGCTTTAAAACCACCTGCGCCGCCAAGATTTATGTACGCGCTTCCCTTTTTTTCCCTGTTGAATGTTAAAAGTGTAGTGTAACTGCCGATCAATATTCCTCCTACACTTGATACAAAAATAATGACTGCTGCATTTTGTGGCTCAGAGATCAGTGCGAATGGGATTGAGATAAGTCCTATATAATCGGGAACAACAATTCCTACGCCGCTTACCATTTCTCCTAATAGGCTTGCTACAACGACCATGATCAGCATAATTTCAAGTGCGGCTGTATTTGGCTGAGTTATCAGCAGGTACAAGAGTGTGAGTGTGGGAATTACGAATCCGCCGAGATTTAATGTTATTGTTGTGTCAAATGCCTGTCTTTTTTCGACAACAAGTTCATCTAAAACCGCAACTCCATATATGTCTTCAAGAGCAAGTGCATCACGTTTTAGATGTTCCGGTTTTTTTGTACGGATTTTTGTAATGGGGACTTCTATCCGGCTTGCAATAAGCATGGTGAGAAGTAATAAAAATAATGGTGTGGACGAGATCGTGCCAAGTGAAAGGTTTTTATGATAGCACAAGCTTGCGATTGGCAATAGTAAAAGTCCGAATATTGCATACATTCGTATGTCGGATTTGTTCAGGTATTCTCGCATCCAGTCACCATGAATATATTTTGGCAGATGGTTATTAAACGTTTCTAATTGCACATATATGCAACATTATAATTTTAAGTATGTCCGCTCTTTGATTCGATCTACTCGATCAAGATAAAGTTGCTATTTTTGTTAGTATGAATCCAGTTTTGACCGTAGTAATTCGTTTCGTTTCTTTTCAAGGAAATTATATACACTGCCGTGATTTGAACCGTTTATGAGCATTTCTATTGCGGTTCTTATGATATGGTTCTGTTCGGGATGTCCTATGACACTTGCTGTTTTGCCGTAGATTGATATCTTGACTCCGATCATTTTCTCTGCGATCTCTCTGGTTTTTCCACCTTTTCCGATAATCCTTCCTTTGAGCCGAAGCAGTTCTTTTGGTGTGCTTGCAACTTGTGACAGGTCCATTATATCGAGCATTAATATATCGTCATCAAGAAATTCGATTGCTTTATCGGGGTTGAATCCGCGTCCTATTGCCTGCACGACATCTGCGGCACGCATTGATGCTATTGGGTCGTCTCCATGGATTACTTCAACTACGCCGGATTCACTGCAAATATCGAGTGTTGCGGTTGATTTTCTTTCAATGAGTTCCTTGACACGACCTTTTGGGCCTATCACTGCGCCAATTCTGTCCTGTGGTATTTTTATATGTGTCATTTTATGTTCGCCTGTACTGTGTTGATGATTTGATCTGTTACTTTGGTGATCAAGTTTTATTTTCACCGTTCCGGATAAAGGAGTACATGTCTTCAGGGGATGTGGTGATCTTGAAGCGCTTGAAAAACCTGAGTATGTTATTTATGTCACGCCGCAAAAAAACGTCTGCACGCGGGTGTTCGAGTGTTACGGCTTGCCCCATGTCTATTATTATGGGTGTCATGTCGTTGGTGTCTATCATTATGTTATATTCGCTCAGGTCACCATGTACCAGTTTTGCATCTTTGAATAATTTACGCATGTATTCTTTTATGATGTCAAAGATGTTGAGTGCCACTTCGCTATCAAGCGATATGTCTTTTAGAAGGGGATATGGGATTCCATCCTCCCCCAAAAATTCCATTATAAGTATGTTCCGCTCAGTTGTGATGGGTTCCGGGACACGTATTCCGGCTTTTTGTGCCCTTAAAAGATTTCTCAGTTCCTTGCGTGTCCATGCAAATATAATGTCGCGTTTGCGGTGTCTGATGTTCTCAAAGCGCGGGTCTCCGAGTATGTATTCTTCCATTGAGTTGAATGTACTAGTCGATATTCTGTATATCTTGATCGCACATTCGTTGTTTTCTCCCTCTGCCAGGAACACATTCGCTTCTTTACCTGTGCTGATCGAACCGCCCAGTGCCTGGATAATACCTTTGTTTGAGAGGGTGTAGAGTGTTTTTAGTGTGGTGGTGTCAAAGACATTTTCTTTTACTTTTATGGAATCTGTGTCTTTGCGTCTCATACGCATTTTATCGACTTTAGTGTCAATACGTTGTACGTTTTTCTCATAATTTTTCATGGGTGGCGATGTGTACTATAAGAATCCTTTGCGTTCAAGCCAGTTTATTTGTGGTCGTGTGTATTTCCAGATGACGTCGGCTTTTGAATCCTGAAAATGCCATGGGACTGCAATTACGATGTCGCCTTCACGAATCCATGTCCGTTTTTTCATTGAACCCGGAATCCGTCCCATTCGAACGATTCCATCCATGCATCGTAATCGTACCCGGTTTGCGCCAAGCATGTTCTCTACGGTTGCAAGTATTTCACGATTGTCTTTACGTGGAGTGCGCACCCGCGTGACTTGTGGTGCAGCATGTTTGTTTTTATTATTCTTTTTTTTATACAGGTTAATACCTCATTCGTTTGTAGTAATTCATTTTTTAATTATGTCTGTTTGATATGTGTCATATGTTGTTAAAGGTTGCGTGTGTTTTTAATCACACACTGCTTTATTATGCATTTTCGAGTTGTACAATTTTAGTTATGTTTGGTGTTATGTGCAATAATGTTTTTTGCATGCGACATGCTTAAATACAAGAGTGCAATTGTATGGCTGCTTCTTCTAGGAGTTTGATGCTTTATGAATCTGGATTTATCCGGTACAATTAAGCTAGGCTCAAAGGAGTGACAAATGGAATATCCAAGTAATTTCCCGATGTGGGTGACCACGTGGGGAATGCTTATATACCATTGTCCATATTATGGAACTTCCCCTTGCCTTCAAGGCACGGGAACATAAATCACCTTTATCACCGCCTTGTTTACTATAATGGAGTCAGGAGTTTTTTTCTGACTGACGTTAGATATGGCAGTTCGATTAATTCTGATCGGTGTTGTTTAATAACAACAAACTGAAAAGATTCAATCGAACGTGCATGAGAGACTCTCAATTTATTAACATCAATTGTGAGTTCTTTCCCAAAAATTCTATTGACTTCCAAAGATAAAGTGTGCGCAGAATCAGCGAATTTAATTCTGGTTGATCCTGCCAGAGGTCACTGCTATCAGTGTTCGACTAAGCCATGCAAGTCAAATGTTCTTCGTGAACATGGCGAACTGCTCAGTAACACGTGGATAACCTGCCCCTGGGATTGGCATAACACCGGGAAACTGGTGATAATACCGAATAGACCATCATTGCTGGAATGCTTTTTGGTCCAAAGGCTTCGGCCGCCTATGGATGGATCTGCGGCCTATCAGGTAGTAGTGGGTGTAATGTACCTACTAGCCTACGACGGGTACGGGTTGTGAGAGCAAGAGCCCGGAGATGGATTCTGAGACATGAATCCAGACCCTACGGGGTGCAGCAGGCGCGAAAACTTTACAATGCGGGAAACCGCGATAAGGGGACACTGAGTGCCAGCATATTATGTTGGCTGTCCACATGTTTAAAAACCATGTGTTAGCAAGGGCCGGGCAAGACCGGTGCCAGCCGCCGCGGTAACACCGGCGGCCCGAGTGGTGATCACTTTTATTGGGTCTAAAGGGTCCGTAGCCGGTTTGATCAGTCTTCCGGGAAATCTGACAGCTCAACTGTTAGGCTTCCGGTGGATACTGTCAGACTTGGGACCGGGAGAGGTAAGAGGTACTACAGGGGTAGGAGTGAAATCTTGTAATCCCTGTGGGACCACCAGTGGCGAAGGCGTCTTACCAGAACGGGTCCGACGGTGAGGGACGAAAGCTAGGGGCACGAACCGGATTAGATACCCGGGTAGTCCTAGCCGTAAACGATGTTCGCTAGGTGTCAGGGACGGTGCGACCGTTTCTGGTGCCGCAGGGAAGCCGTGAAGCGAACCACCTGGGAAGTACGGCCGCAAGGCTGAAACTTAAAGGAATTGGCGGGGGAGCACTACAACGGGTGGAGCCTGCGGTTTAATTGGACTCAACGCCGGAAAACTCACCGGGGGCGACAGCAATATGTAGGTCAGGCTAAAGACCTTACCTGAATCGCTGAGAGGAGGTGCATGGCCGTCGTCAGTTCGTACTGTGAAGCATCCTGTTAAGTCAGGCAACGAGCGAGACCCGTGCCCACTGTTGCCAGCATGTCCTTCGGGATGATGGGTACTCTGTGGGGACCGCCGCTGCTAAAGCGGAGGAAGGTGCGGGCTACGGTAGGTCAGTATGCCCCGAATCTCCCGGGCTACACGCGGGCTACAATGATTGGGACAATGGGTCCCTACTCCGAAAGGAGATGGTAATCTCATAAACCCAACCTTAGTTCGAATTGAGGGCTGTAACTCGCCCTCATGAAGCTGGAATCCGTAGTAATCGCGTTTCAACATAGCGCGGTGAATACGTCCCTGCTCCTTGCACACACCGCCCGTCAAACCACCCGAGTGAGGTATGGGTGAGGGCATGGACCTTTATTGGTGCCGTGTTCGAACCTAAATTTCGCAAGGGGGGTTAAGTCGTAACAAGGTAGCCGTAGGGGAATCTGCGGCTGGATCACCTCCTAAGCAAGTGCATAACTATGCACAAGTGTGCTTCAGTGTCGGTCGGAGCCGAATAGTCGCCAGAGCGGAACATTAACTTTAACGTTCAATTGCTGGGTTAAATCGACCCGGTTATGGGTTGAGGCCTCCAAGGGCGTTTCTGGGCTCGTAGCTCAGCTGGAAGAGCGCCGCCTTTGCGAGGCGGAGGCCCTGGGTTCAAATCCCAGCGAGTCCATGTTTAATATGCACCAAGCGAGAACGGTTCTTGTTTGGGAAGGGCTGACAATGCCGACGTATACGGTGTTGTGTGAAGCCACGTATAAGCTTTGCAATCCAGACGCTTACTGAGTTCAGTGGGACATACGCTGTGTATGCCAACCAGTGGATGGCTTGGCTCAAGCGCTGAAGAAGGACGTGCCAAGCTGCGATAAGCCTCGGCGAGGTGCATGGAACCGTTGAACCGAGGATTTCCTAATGGGAATTCCCAGCCTTAGGGCTGATCCGTAAGGATCGGGAACGCCCCGGATTGAAACATCTTAGTAGGGGCAGGAAGAGAAATCAAATCGAGATGCCGTCAGTAACGGCGAGTGAACGCGGCAGAGCCCAAACCGAATCCCTTCGGGGAGATGTGGTGTTATAAGCCTGGCTCAATACAGTTTTTTAGGTGAAGTTGAAGTTGCCTGGAACGGCACGCCAAAGAGTGTGATAGCCACGTAAACGTAAACTTACGATTCTGGAGCCTTGTCTTGAGTACCGTGGGTCGGATATCTCGCGGAAATTTGGGAGACACCAACTTCCAAGGCTAAATACGTCTTGAGACCGATAGCGCAATAGTAGGGTGACCGAAAGCTGAAAAGTACCCCAAAGAGGGCGGTGCAAAGTGCCTGAAATTGGTTGGTGATGGAGCGATTTGGCGTCAAAGGATACTCAGCACGAAGGAACACGCCGCGAGGCGTCGGTACGAGTGCTGAATGCCAGCGTCATATCTTACGTTTTGAAGAACGGGCCAGGGAGTGCATTTAAGTGGCGAGGCTAATCCGTTCAACGGAGCAGCCGTAGCGAAAGCGACAAGCGCGCATCTTCGGAAAGGCGCGACGTATACAAGTGCGTGGAGTCACTTGGATGCTACCCGAAGCCGGGCGATCTAGGCGTGGGCAGGTTGAAGCGTGGCGAAAGCTGCGTGGAGGACCGTTAGCGGTGTTGATATGCAAATCACTCGCGTGACCTGTGTCTAGGGGTGAAAGTCCAATCGAGCCCGGAAATAGCTGGTTCCTTCCGAAACATGTCGCAGCATGACCTGACTGGAGGTTGTCGGCGGAGTAGAGCACTGATTGGGGAATCCGGGGGAGAAATTCCTCGCTCTCTTGTCAAACTCCAAAACCGTCGTCGCCGTAGAAGGTCGGAGTCCGGGCTGGGGGGTAAGCTTCCAGTCCGTAAGGGAAACAACCCAGACCGTGGTTAAGGCCCCCAAATGTCGGCTAAGTGTTAACACTAAAGGGAGTCCTAGGCCCCAGACAACTGGAAGGTTAGCTTAGAAGCAGCTATCCTTTAAAGAGTGCGTAACAGCTCACCAGTCGAGGTTTAGGGCCCCGAAAATGGACGGGGCTAAGCCGACTGCCGATACCACGGAGCACCGCAAGGTGATCTCGTAGGGAGGCGCTCTGCGTGGGCAGAAGCATCTTCGTGAGGAGGTGTGGACCACGTAGAGACGAAAATCCTGGCAGTAGTAGCAGCAAAGTCGGGTGAAAATCCCGATCGCCGAATGGGCTAGGTTTCCTCGGCAATGTTCGTCAGCCGAGGGTTAGTCGGTCCTAAGATATACCGCAACTCGAGTATGTCAAAAGGGAAACAGGTTAATATTCCTGTACCATTCAACAACAAAACTGACGCTTCTGGGTAGGCCGGGCACCTTTTGCCAGGGTGTTCAAGCGCCGAAACCTGTGGAGAGCCGTAATGGCGAGAAGCAGGTGAATGCGTGATGACTTAAGTTGGCTGACCCCAAGGGCCCGTGAAAAGGGAGTTGAATGGCCGTACCGAGAACCAACACAGGTGTCCCAAGCTGAGAAGGCTAAGGCGTGTCAGGTTAATCTAGCTAAGGGAATTCGGCAAATTAGCCTCGTAACTTCGGGATAAGAGGTGCCTGCTTTGAAGAAAGCAGGTCGCAGTGACTAGGGAGCTCTAACTGTCTAATAACAACATAGGAGATTGCAAACCCGAAAGGGCTAGTACAATCTCTGAGTCCTGCCCAGTGCAGGTACCTGAAGACCCGGTTCAACGGGAAGAAGGGCCTGTCAACGGCGGGGGTAACTATGACCCTCTTAAGGTAGCGTAGTACCTTGCCGCTTAATTGGCGGCTTGCATGAATGGAACAATGAGAGCTCTACTGTCCCTAGCTAGAACCTGGTGAAACTTTCCTCCTAGTGCAGAGACTAGGGACCCCTAATGGGAAGTGAAGACCCCGTGGAGCTTTACTGCAGCCTGTTGTTGGGTTGTGGTTTCGGATGTAGAGGATAGGTAGGAGGCGTAGAAGCCCGGGCGCCAGCTCGGGTGGAGCCGACCTTGGAATACTACCCTTCCGTGGCTACGACCCTAACTCCGTGACGGAGGACCACGATAGGTGGGCAGTTTGCCTGGGGCGGGACGCCCTTGAAAAGATATCAAGGGCGCGCAATGGTTGACTCAAGTGGGTCGGAAACTCACTGAAGAGTGCAAGAGCATAAGTCAGCCTGACGTGATTTAGCAACGTAGTGGATCACGAGACGAAAGTCGGTTCTAGCGAACCTTTATGCCTGCTTGGTGCGGGCTAAAGATGACAGAAAAGTTACCCCGGGGATAATTGAGTCGTTGCCGGCAAGAGCACATATCGACCCGGCAGCTTGCTACCTCGATGTCGGTTCTTTCCATCCTGGCTGTGCAGCAGCAGCCAAGGGTGAGGTTGTTCGCCTATTAAAGGAGATCGTGAGCTGGGTTTAGACCGTCGTGAGACAGGTCGGTTACTATCTACTAGAGGTGTATGAGGTCTGAGGGTAAGTTGCTTTTAGTACGAGAGGAACAGAGCAACGGTGCCACTGGTCGATCGGTTGTCTGACAAGGCAGTGCCGAGCAGCTACGCACTAAGGAATAAGAGCTGAATGCATCTAAGCTCGAAATCTAACCTAAAAAGAGACCTCGCTAAGAATTCCGGTAAAAGACCGGGTTAATAGAGTCGGGATGTACGCACCAAGGCAACGAGGTGTTCAGTCCGCGGCTACTAATATTCGTGCCTCTCTACTTTGCTATGTCCAGGCGAATTCTGGTATGCGTGTACGATGTTTAATGAGATATTAAACACTGCACGCACAGGCTAAATGATTAACATTAAGCCTGTATGCGATGCACCTATACATGATTCCATTCCAAACAAAAATTATATTTGTCGCGATGTAAAGGTTTATATCGATTGCGTCAATACTTATGCTTCGCGTTACAGATGCCAAGGTGGCGGAGAGGCTTACGCAATCGCCTGCAGAGCGATTCTAGTCCGGTTCGAATCCGGACCTTGGCTTAATTAAATCCATTTCATAAGTTGTGAGTATGGCGGCCATAGCGGCAGGGTAATTCCTGTACCCATTCCGAACACAGAAGATAAGTCTGCCAGCGTTCCATATTGTACTGAGGTACGAGAGTCCTCGGGAACTACGGATCGCTGCTGTGCTCACTCTTATTATTCTCACTTTCATTTTAATAGCAATTATTATTTTATAATCGGTTTTATTGTAAGAGAAGATATTCCACGGTTTCAACAATTTATTGGGCCCCATTTATTTTGCAGATAGTAACCAATATGGTGGATCATATCTATAAAATAGTTGAATATTTTGGTCAATATCTGTAAACCCATTCCTTTGCAACCGTGATCATGCTTTTTCAACTGTTATCCAGAAAACACTCCCCTGCCCTGCAGGATTGTTTTCAATACCCACATTCCCATCGTGAAGTTCAACGATTCGTTTGACTATCGCAAGCCCGAGTCCTGTCCCTTTGATTCCTTTTTTATCAACACGCTTGAACCGCTGGAACAGTTTTGTTTTATCATCATCTGTAATTCCGAATCCAAAGTCAGTGATCGAAACTTTCCAGTTTGTTTCATCATCCTGAATATCGATGATGATCCGACTGCCTTCAGGACTGTATTTTATAGCATTGGACAGTAGATTTGAGAATACGTCTTCGATAATCGGGTTAACATTTGCAAAATATTCACCATCGGTATGAAACTCGATCGCCATCTCTTTTTTATCTGCCAATGGTGCAAAAGTACTGGCAACGTTTTTGAAAATCTCGCCAATATCATTGCGCTCGAATTCAAGTTCCTCAGTATTTTCAAGTTTGGCAAACTTTGATGCTGTTTCTATAAGGTCAATAAGTTTTTCGTTATGATTGTGTACTTTATTGAGCAATTCTTTGTGTTTTTCATCGGTTTCCATAGATAACAGGACCGATGTGAAACCACGTACAAGCCCGGCAGGATTTAGCAGGTCATGGCGCAGGATATCTGTAAAAAGGTCTTTTAACTGGTTGGATTTTTCCAGTTGCCCGGAGTATTCCTGAAGTTCCTGTGCCATATTCTGGACCATGATATATGACTGGGCATTATTAATTGCAATTCCAAACTGGCTCACAACTCTTTGTAAAAATTGCTGGGCACCATTTGAAACATCTGACCGGAATCCGATCAAGATAGTTCCAAGCAGGTTTTTGTGAAATACGATCGGAATACTGATTATGTTTTTTGGAGTGAGTTCCATAATTCCAAATTCGATCTGGTATCTCTGATCTTGCGGTATGTCTTTAATGGTCAGTGTTTTGCGCTCAAGTGCAGTCTCTCCCGGAATGCCTTCGCCCAATTCATATTGCTCAGTCAATAATTCTTTTTTTACAGCGTGGGTTGCTGCTGGTCTTAATACATTATTTTTGGCATCATAAAGATAAACTACCCCAAAAGGCGCATTCAGGTGTTTTGCGATCTCATTTAATCCGTCTGTCAGCATTGTGTGCAGGTCAATAGATGCGTTCAATACAGTCATGATCTGATTGTATGAATATTCCCTCTCCTGCTGTATCTTCAATTCTTCGGTGCGTTCCTCAACCATCACTTCCAGGTTTTCGGTATATCTCTTAAGTTTATCCTCAAGCTGTTTATGCTCTGTCATATCACGGGCTACGGCAAAAACACCTTTTACGTATCCGTTTGTATCTGTGAACACTGCTGCATTAGAAGACACAGGGATTTCCTTACCTTTGTCAGATATTAATGTCAGTTCATAATCCCTCACCATCTTTTCCGCAAGGGGTTTTGTTATACCTTTGTATGCTCTCTCGGGGTCAGTGAAATAGTCTTTAAAAGGAGTACCAATTAGTTCTTCTCTTGACCTTCCTGTTATTCTGGTCATTTGCTCGTTAACATCAATAATGATCGCTTCTGTATCTGTTGTAAGCATGGGGTCAAGACTGCTCTCTATCAGTGTCCTGTTATACAATTGTGACTCCCTTATCTCCTGTTCCATTTTTTTATACTGGGTCATGTCACGGGCAATTGCGAAAACACCTTTAACGTTCCCTTCTGCATCAGTAAATACAGTAGCATTGTAAGATACAGGGATCTCATAACCTGTTTGGGATATCAGCGTGAGTTCATAATCCCTTACCATCTTTTCGGCGAGTGTTTCTTTGATGCCTTCATATGCTTTCCCAGGATCGGTAAAATATACCTTAAAAGGAGTTCCTATGAGCCTTTTCCGTGAATGTCCGGTTATATTCACCATCTGTTCATTCACATCACTGATAATACCTTCATTATCCGTTGTTAACATGGGATCAATACTGGCTTCAATAAGTCCACGATTGTATCGTTGAAGTTCTTCCAGTACTTTGATTCTTTCTTCCAACTGCGATGTTTTAACCATATACTGCCTCTAATAATAATTTAATCTTGACTAAAAAAAGGTTTCTATACAGTCCAAATGAGACAGTTCTCAATCTTTCTTAAAGATGATGTGTCCTCATTGCTCTAAAAAATTCAATTTTTGTCAGGAAATCCATTTAAAAGTTGAAAAAATCATCAACAAATATTTACGTAATTTTCGATTTTTCCCTCAAAATCAGTATATTCATTGGGTTGAAATAGTGACTAATGACCCCTACCTCCAAACCATACCCTTCTTGACTTATCATATTTTCCCTCCCTTATTCATCATATCCCCTATAATCTCAACATATTCCTTCACAAGACTCTTACTCATATCAAGATCAGCCGCAATGTTTTCCACCGGCAGCCCCTCCTCACTTAATTTTCTAACCTTCTTAAACGACTTGATATACCGATCACATGCCTCCTCACTATGAGAAGTCCGTCTCGCAATCTCAGGAGTTGGAACATTTCGAAGAAACTGCTTAAGAATGATCTTCTTGTGAGTTAATGTAGGTCCGATATCATGGATCGTGCCCCTATACGGCAAGATCTCTTCATGCTCTATCTGATATTCCCGAATATCCTTCGAGATCGTACCAGCACTCACACCGAGCAACTGACTAACATCGGCTTGGATCAATACCCCATCCTGTTCATAAGCTTCCTTCAAAACTCTGGCAACCTTGTATCTGCGTATTTCCTTTGCAGAATACCCATCTAACCTGAGATTCAAATCCTCTATCGAAGCCACAGAAAGTATCACAGGAACCATCTTTGTGTTTTGTATGGTTTTATTCCTGCTTGGCTTCTCGTTCTTGTGAACTGCCCACCATACGGTCTGGCCAGCATTCAGTTTCCAATCATCCTTATGATGTTTATTGAACTCATCCAGAAGATCCTTAATGAACATATCCTGGATTTTATCACCACCACGAAATTTGTATTCTTGTGTTAACATCAGATAGGTTCATATGACCCTCAATCTCTCTGCATACCGATTTTTATGCTAATTAATTTTATCCTTTTCGTAAGATCTTAGGATTTCAATA